>JAFGOQ010000009.1 GCA_016926405.1 Bacteroidales bacterium | reverse complement strand
TGCTCTTGTTAATAACCCTAAGATTATTTTAGCCGATGAGCCTACAGGAAACCTTGATAGTAAATTTGGTAACGAGGTAATGAACCTTTTAACCGACCTTAACGAACAGGGAACAACTATTATTATGGTAACACACTCAAACCACGACGCTAGCTTTGCAAACAGAGTGGTTAATCTTTTAGACGGGCAGGTTGTAACCGAGAAAGTTAACCGTGCTAAATACGAGTTTGTTGAGCAGAATTAATTTACGTATAGATGCACGGCCGTGTATTTCTACTACCATAAAAACAAAAAATCATGATAATAAACTATATAAAATCGGCGTTTCGCTCGATGCAGCGAAATAGATTACATACTGCATTAAATATTTTTGGTTTAGCACTTTGCTTGTCGGTGCTTATACTTTCGGTTCTTTATATTAAGAACGAGTTAAGCTACGATAAAGATTTCGACCGCGCTTCAGATGTATACCGCATAGGACAATCGTTGGCGTTTGGAGGAAAGGTTGAAGAGGCAATAGTTACATCGTCGCCATTAGCGAGTACTATGCAAACCGAATTACCCCAAGTAGAGGCTGCTACCAGAATGCAAGGCGTTATGGTAGAAGGAATGGTGTTTAAGAATGGCGATAAAAGTGTTTACAACGACAAAATTGCTATTGTTGACGCTGGCTTTATTAAGGTATTTAGTTTCCCTCTTTTGTATGGCGATCCAGATAAAGTTCTTGCAGAGCCAGGTCATGTGTTATTGTCGCAAGATGTTGCTTACGCTCTTTTTGGTAATCAAAACCCTGTTGGTAAAACACTTATTTATGGTACTGAACAAAAAACAACAGTTGTCGATGGAGTTATTAAAAAAACAAAAAACAACTCGCATCTTAATTTCGAAATTTATATAGGGTTTCAGTCGTACCAAGTTAATGCTCGCGAATGGGGGGTAATGAATATGTACCATACCTATGCAAAACTAAAAGAGGGTGCTACACGCCAATCGTTTGAAGAAGGGCTTAGTAAATTGCATCAGAAATATGTTTTACCAAATATTACTCAGTATTTTCCTGACTCCAATAACGAAAACAGCTATTTTTTTACAACTTGCCTGACCGACATTCATCTTAAATCGAATTATTTGTACGAGATTAGTCCAAATGGAAGCATGATGTATGTTTATCTAGCTCTGATATTAGCTTTTATTATTATGGCTGTTGCATCAATAAACTATATTAATTTGGCAACTGCTCAATCGCAACGTAGAGCTAAAGAGATAGGTGTTCGAAAAGTATCGGGGTCAAGTAAAAAAATGCTTATTACCCAGTTTATTGTTGAGGCTATTATGCAAAGTTACATTGCCTTATTTGTTGCACTTATATGTACAGAGCTGCTTTTGCCTGTTTTTAACAGAATAATTGGAGCGACGATATCGTTGTTCGATGGGGCTTTTGGGTTGGTATTTATTTTTGTATTTGCCATAACCACCATTGTTGGTTTTGTTTCGGGAATTTTTCCTGCTTTTGTTTTAGCACGTTTCGAGCCTGTTAAAGTTCTTAAAGGATCGTTATCGGCCAGTAAAAAAGGGGGTTTTATTCGCAAAACACTTGTTGTTACACAATTTGCTGTTTCGGCAATTTTAATTGTTATGGTTATGTTTATCTATAATCAGGTAAACTATATGCATAGTAAAGATTTGGGTTTTAGTAAAGATCAGGTATTATCGGTAAAATTAAAGCGTCATAGCCAAGGTATTCTTAATTATTATAGCAGTTTTAAACAAGAGGTTCTTAAAGATGAGAATGTTAAAAACGTATCTTTTTCGTCTAATATACCGGGATCGCATTATGGGCAAATTGGTGTTAATGTTGATGGTGGTAAAATAGAAGCGACCTGTTATACAATGATTGACGATAATTATATTAATGTTTTAAATATTGAACTTTTAGAAGGACGTAATTTCTTTAAAAACGATACTGTAGGGCCTTATATGATTGTTAATGAAGCCTTTGTTCGTAAGTTTAATTTAAGCGGTAGTGTTGTTGGGCAAAAAGTTAAATTGCAAAATAGTGACATTGAGATTATTGGTCTTGTAAAAGATTTTCATATCGATAATTTTGAAACTAAAATAGCTCCTATCTCTATGTTTTATTCTACCGACGAAGAGTTTGTTCCTGTTGACGAGTTTGTTGTTCGTTTCGATCCAAAGAATGTGGCATCGGTAGTGAAAAATATTGAGACAATATGGAATAGAGTAGAACCCGATTATCCTGTTGATATTACTTTCCTTGACGATAAATTTGGACAGCTATTCAAAAAACAAGAACAATTTGGTAAACTATTTATTGGCGCAACACTATTCACTGTGTTGGTTGCTATGCTTGGTTTGTTTGGGCTGGCTTCGTTCTCGGCACAACAGCGTAAACGCGAGATTGGTATTCGAAAAGTTATGGGAGCTTCCGATTCGGGAATTATGTATATGTTGGTTGCCGAATTTGTTAAGCTAGTTATTATTGCATCGGTAATAGGTTTTGTAATTGCATTTTTCCTTGCTAGAAAATGGTTGTCGGGATTTGTTTATCATATCGACATAAGTGCTATGCCTTTTATTTTAACATTTATTCTTTCAATGATAATAGCAGTTGTTACTGTTGCTTGGCAAGCGCATCTGGCTTCTACGGCAAAACCTGTCGACGTTATCAGATACGAATAACTTATTTGCAAACACGCTATTGAATTAATAAACCTGTCAGGTCTCACAGACCTAACAGGTTTTTTAGATTGTATATTGTTTGGTCTGTTACTTCTAAACCTGTCAGATCCCACAGACCTGACAGGTGTTTTAGATTATATATTGTTTGGTCGGTTACTTTTAAACCTGTCAGGTCTCCCAGACCTAACAGGTTTTTTAGATTGTTATTGTTTGGTCGGTTACTTCTAAACCTGTCAGGTCTCCCAGACCTGACAGGTTTATTTTAAATATTTTATATATTTATCAGTATTAAAATAACCCTAAAATATTTAATTAAATGGCTGTTAAATATAATGTGATTGAGAAATCGTTACCTAGTTTAAACAATCAGCGACAAGTAAAATATTATGCCGTTGCAAATGCAAACGGAAGAGTAGGTTTACCCGAAATGACTAAATATATTGAAAGCATTAGCACTGTTAGTGGTGCCGACATAAGAGCTATGCTTTATGCTATGGAGGATTTTATTATTACATCGTTAGCCGATGGTAAAATTGTTGAGTTAGGTGAACTTGGAAATATTAAAATTCGTCTAAATAGCAAAGGTGAAGAGTCTTCAGATAAAGTTTCAAATAAGACAATTAAAAAGGTAAGAGCTGTTTTTTCTGCCGGAAAGCGTTTAAGGGATTCTCTTGGCAACATATTGTTTCAGAAAAGTAAATAGAAAAGCTTTGTAATATAAAAAATGAAGTGTTTTATAGTTTTTAATAAAACGTAGTTACGTTTTTGGTAAAATGTAACTACGTTTTGTTGAAATACACGAGAGAAAATTTAAAATTCTCGAGAGAAAATAAAAAATACACGAGAGAAAATTTCAAAACAACACTACGTTTTAATAAAGCTGTAGTTATATGTTATAAAAAGTTGCTGTTGCTTTAAGTAATAATATAATTAGTAAGTGTGTTTTATATAATAAATAGCCAATAGATATATGAAACGAGCCATAATAATTAATTATTACCCACAAGAATGATTATCTTTTTGGCCAGCTTTATACAGCAAATGAAAAAAATATAATTGTATGAAACGCCCATGATAACTACTTTAACACAATGGAACATTATTAAATTGGGCGTTCCATATGACAACTAAAAATCAATTTAAACACATGAAAATTAAAAAGATAAAAGGGTTTGTTAAGCGGCATAGCAAGTTAGTATCGGAGTCGTTTTTAATTGTATTTAGTGTTTTGTTAGCGCTGTTTCTTAATCAGGTGCGCGAAACAATAAAAGAGAATCGCGAGTGCGATGAGGCGCTTGTTAGTATTCTTACCGAGGTTGATTCAAATTACAGTGCAATAGAGAATATGTATCAGCTACACTCTAATATACTGCGTCGTACCGATAGTATTTTAACAATACCCTCTTTCGAAGACTCTCTGTTTTATAATAACAGACTTAATTTTGATGAAACATTAGTTGATGGTAAGTTCTTACAAGAGTTTATTACCGATGCTTCGTGGTACTCGTCGCAAAACACAGGCGTGCTAAAACCTTTATCATTACAGTATAAAGTGCAATTGCAGAAGTTATATGGAAGTCATAAATATATCGACAAATCGCTCGATTTTGTTAATAACTTCTTCTTTAAGGAATCAATATATATTAAAAATAGCGCTAAGCAAAATATGCTTCAGTGGCGAAACATGGTTAAAATGTTGGTTAATCAGGAACGATATTTACTTCGTATTTACGACGAATTTTATAGGTTTATTGGTAACGAGAAGACTGTAAAAGAAGAACCCAAGCAACCTTTTTCGTTCAGTAAAACACTATCGTTGCAAAATATTTCGTTTAGCGTTACCACTTTGGGCAGCGGATCGGTACAACAACTTACTATAAAACCTCAGGGTTTAACAATCGATAATAAAACCATAACAGAAGAAATATATGGACAAGTAAGTAATGTCGAGATAGAAGATCTTAACTCCGATGGTTATCCCGAGCTTTTAATTTATGTTGTATCGGCTGGTAGCGGCAGTTATGGTAGTGTAATAGGCTACAGTGTAAATGCCGGAAAGTCGGTTAGTAAAATATATTTCCCCGAAATATCGGAAAACCCTCAGGCAAGCAAAGGTTATATGGGTCACGATGAGTTTGCTATTGTTGAAACATCGCTAGTTCAGCGATTCAGAATATATAACCCTGGCGATGCAAATTGCTGTCCTACGGGAGATATGCGTCAGGTTACATATAAATTAGTTGATGGCGAGGCCGGCCGTAAATTTGTTGTTAACAAAATAGATGAGTATGCTGTGCAATAACAACAATGACCATGGGTTTAAGTAACACAAACGCCTACAACTTTTGGTTGTAGGCGTTTTGTATTTAGCTCTGTTAATTTCTACTTATTAATTAACTCAATGCTGTTTTTGTTAATAATAATAAGCTTTTGCTTGTACAAATCGCCAATAGCTTTTTTAAAGTTCTTTTTACTCATTTTAAATTCGTCGTATATGCGCTCTACAGGACTCTTGTCGCCCAATGGAATATAGCCATTCTTCTCTTTTAGCTTATCTAAAATAGACTGAGCCATGTCCGAAATTTTATCGTATCCAATAGGAGTAATCGAAAGGTCAATCTTATCGTCTTCGCGAATGTTTTTCACGTAAGCAGTAATCTTTTCGCCTCTATTAATTTTTGTAAAAACTTCGTTAGAATATAACATGCCAGGAAACTTGTTATCAACAATAGCAAGGTATCCGATGTCAATTTTATTATAAACTAAACACTCTACGCTGTCGCCAATAGTGTATTCTGGAGGTACGTTGCCAAGGTATCGGTCAATTTTTGTCGATCCCACAATACGGTTCGATTCTTTGTCGAGGTAAATATATACCAATACCCAGTCGTCTTCTTTAAGTTCCATTCGTTGTTCACGGAATGGAATAAGCAGGTCTTTCATTACTCCCCAGTCGGCAAAAGCACCAAACTTTGTTGTTGCAACAACTTTTAAGAAAGCAAATTCGCCTACCACAGCCAAAGGCTCTTCGGTGGTTGCTACAATACGATCTTCCGAATCGAAATAAATAAAAACATCAATTTCGTCGCCAACAGTAAAATTATCGGGAACGTATCTGTTTGGTAATAATATATGTCCGTGATCTTCGCCATCAAGATAAAAACCGTGATCTTCGGTTCGTACGGCTAATAATCTGTTTTTCTTTCCTAATTCTATCATATAATTTGTGATGTAAGATATACTATTTTAGATTTTCAAAAGTAATGTAGTAATTGAATCATACATCTGAAATTAAAATCTAAAATCTGATATTTATAATATCTGCTAACTGAGGTCTAAGATATGTTAACTTTTTCCTAAAACCTGATACAAAGGTAACTAGTTACACCCTAAAAACATTCTATTAATCAAATAAAAGCAGATTAAAGTCAATTATTATGGTTAATAAATGTGCAATTGCATTGTAACCAAGAAATAAAGAGTACTTTTGCGCAACATTTCAAGAAATGATAAATTAGTATATTTTAGAATGGAGAACACAAGAAATATTGCCATTATTGCCCACGTAGACCACGGTAAGACCACCTTGGTAGACCGTATCTTACACCAGTGTAAGTTGTTTAGAGAAAATCAAGAAGTAGAGGATTTAATTCTTGACTCAAACGATTTGGAGCGTGAAAGAGGAATTACAATTCTTTCGAAAAACGTTTCGGTACGCTATAAAGATACCAAGATTAATATTATTGACACCCCTGGTCACTCCGACTTTGGTGGTGAGGTTGAGCGCGTTCTTAATATGGCCGACGGTGTTCTTCTTTTAGTTGATGCTTTTGAAGGTCCTATGCCTCAAACACGTTTTGTATTACAGAAAGCTCTTGAGCTAGGACTTAAACCAATTGTAGTTATTAATAAAGTTGATAAACCAAACTGTCATCCAGAGGTTGTTAACGAAATTGTTTTCGAACTTATGTTTAGCCTTGACGCTACCGAAGAACAGTTAGAGTTTACTACTGTTTATGGTTCGTCTAAGCAAGGTTGGATGGGTGCAGATTGGAATACTCCTACAACCGATTTTACATATTTATTAGATACTATTCTCGAGAAAGTTGATGCTCCTGCTCACGTAGAAGGTCCTTTCCAGATGCAGATTAGCTCACTTGATTACTCATCGTATCTTGGTCGTATTGCTGTTGGAAGAATCAACCGAGGTACAGTTAAGCCAGGTATGCAAGTTGGTGTTGTTAAGGCCGATGGTTCGGTTGTTAAGTCATCGGTTAAAGAACTTTATCGTTTCGAAGGTTTAGGAAAAGAGAAGGTTAAAACAGAGCTAGGAAGCGGCGAAATTTGTGCTATTCTTGGTATCGAGAATTTCGATATTGGCGATACTATTACCGATATTGAGCATCCAGAGGCTATGGAGCGTATTAGTGTTGACGAGCCTACAATGAGTATGCTTTTCACTATTAATACATCACCATTTTTTGGTAAAGAAGGTGACTATGTTACTTCGCGTCACCTACGCGATAGACTTTTTAAAGAGACAGAGAAAAACCTTGCTCTTAGAATTGAAGAGACTAACTCTCCAGAGAAACTTTTAGTTTTTGGTCGTGGTATTCTTCACTTGTCTGTTCTTGTAGAGACAATGCGTCGCGAGGGTTACGAATTCCAATTAGGTCAGCCTCAGGTATTATATAAAGAAATTGATGGTGTTAGATGCGAGCCTATTGAGACTCTTTCTATTCACGTACCAGAGCACCTTGCAGGTAAAGCTATTGAATTAGTTACTGCACGTAAAGGTGATATTTTAAATATTGAACAAAAGAACGATCGTACACAGCTAGAGTTCAGTATACCATCGCGTGGTATTATTGGATTAACAAATCCAATTCTTACTGCTACCGAAGGAGAGGCTGTTGTTTCGCACCGTTTAAAAGGATACGAACCTTACCGTGGTGAGATTCAGAACAAGCGTAATGGTGCTCTTATTGCTATGGAGACAGGTACTGCTATGGGATATGCTATCGACAAACTTCAGGATAGAGGTAAATTCTTTATTGGGCCAACCGAAGAGATTTACGAAGGAATGGTTGTTGGAGAGAATAACCGTATGGACGACATTGTTGTTAACCTTACTAAGGCTAAAAAGATGTCAAACGTTCGTTCGTCGGGTGCCGATGATAAAATTATGCTTGCTCCTCCAATTCGTCACTCATTAGAAGAGGCTATGGAATATATTCGTCAAGATGAATATGTTGAGGTTACTCCTAAAGCAATTCGTTTACGTAAAATTCTTCTTAAAGAAGTTGATCGTAAGCGCGCTGGTAAATAAAAACAGACAATATTATATATCTGTAGAGCCGTTTCATTGAAGCGGCTCTTTTTAGTTTTAAAATTTTGCAAAAAAAAACACATTGTTTCGCGATTTATATTTAATTGTCATTAATTTTGGCGGTCAAAATAAATTATTATCGGCGTAAAGTCGTAACTAATATAAAATATTAAAAATCATGGGAAGAGCGTTTGAATATCGCCGTGCAGCGAAAGAGAAACGATGGGACAAAATGTCGAAGATATTTCCTAAACTAGGAAAAGCAATTACAATGGCAGCTAAAGAAGGCGGTCCCGATCCAGACATGAATTCTACTTTGCGTACGGCAATACAGAATGCCAAATCGCAAAACATGCCCAAGGATAATATTGAAGCGGCTATTAAACGTGCAGCAGGTAAAGATGCCGAGAATTTTGTAGAAGTAAACTACGAGGGTAAAGGTCCTCATGGTGTTTTGGTTTTTGTTCAGTGTGCAACAGACAATACAAACCGCACAGTTGCAAACGTAAAATCGTATTTTAACAAAGCTGGTGGTAGCTTGGTTCCTACAGGATCGCTTGAGTTTATGTTTAACAGAAAATCGGTTTTCGAGATTAAGAAAACAGATACTATTGATGTTGAAGAGCTTGAGCTAGAGCTTATCGATGCTGGTTTAGAGGAAATTGAAGTTACTGAAGAGAGTGTTATTATTTATGGTGACTACACTAATTTTGGTGAGCTTAATAAAGCTATTGAAGGTCTTAACTTAGAAATTGAGAAAGCACTTCTTCAGCGTATTCCTACTTCGCCAGTTGAATTTACCGAAGAGCAGCTTGTTGATATAGAGAAAATGCTTGATAAGATTGAGGACGACGACGATATTCAAGCTGTTTACACAAATATTGCTTAAGATTTAATTGTCAATTTATTGTTGATATTAAAGATATATATGGTTCGGGCCACGGCTCGAACTATTTTTTTGCTATCTAATAAATTACATGTTTAAGTAAGAGTAAAATCTTATTTCTCATATCTGACTTCTTACATTTTTTTAATTACATTACAACAAATCACAATCACATATTTATGAAATTCGACGATTATTCATTTTCACGCGAGGTAAAGCAAAGTTTAGAGACACTTAACTTTAAGCGCCCTACCGATATTCAGTACAAAGCTATTCCCCCAATTATGCGTGGCGAAGATGTGCTTGGTATTGCTCAAACAGGAACAGGAAAAACAGCAGCCTTTGCAATTCCAATTATCGATCGTATTCATAAGAGCAAAACAAGTAATCGTTCCGAGGGTATTAAGTGTATCGTTATGGAGCCAACGCGTGAGCTTGCAGTTCAAATTGCTGAGGTTTTTAACCAGATAGGAAAACATACTCGAGTTAAATCGTTTTGTGTGTTTGGTGGTGTTGAGCAGGATAAACAGATTACAGCATTAGAAGCAGGAATAGATATTCTTATAGCTACCCCTGGTCGTATGTTCGACCTAGTTAGCCAAGGATATATTAAGTTAGATAAAATTGATACTCTTGTCTTAGATGAGGCCGACCATATGCTCGACCTAGGATTTAATAAAGATATTGTTGATTTATTGAAATTCTTACCTAAGAAGCGTCAGACACTATTTTTATCGGCAACAATTAATAAGAAAGTAAAAGACCTTTCGTACTCGGTTGTTAGTAATCCTATTAGAATTACCATTTCGCCAAAAGATCCCGTGTCGAAAAATGTTACTCATAAAGTTGCTTTTGTCGAGATGGATGATAAACGTTTCTTTTTAGAGCGTTTAATAAACGAGAATGAAGATAAGAAGATTTTGGTGTTTGTTAGAACTAAGGTTCGTGCCGAGCGTGTTTATAGTGCTATGGATCGTGTAGGCATTAAGTGTGCAACACTGCATGGCGACAAAGAACAAAAAGATCGTCTCGATGTTCTTAATAAGTTTAAAAGCGGCGAGGTGAAAGTTCTTATAGCTACCGATGTTAGTGCTCGTGGTATAGATATTCCTAATGTAGAATATGTTGTTGTATACGATTTACCTGAACAACCTGAAAATTATGTTCACCGCGTGGGACGTACAGGTCGTGGAAAGAATAAAGGACTGGCTGTGTCGTTCTGTAGTACCGAAGAAAAAGGTTTGCTAAAAGATATTGAAGCATACACTGGTAATGAGATTAAGGTTTTGGAAGTAGAAAATTCCGAATACCAAACAACCATTGATGTATCGCTTGATTCGTCGTCTGATTGGAAAAC
>JAFGOQ010000116.1 GCA_016926405.1 Bacteroidales bacterium | reverse complement strand
TACAATAAGAATATTGCCGAGATTATACAGAACTCAGCAAACTTTAAAAACTTTAAGAACAGATTTTTTAAATGGTTTGATGGATTAAAAATTTTAAAATTTTTAAATATCTCTAACGAAATATATTTTGGAAAGAAATCAATAGAAGACGCTGCCAAACATTTATTAAAAGAACTTAATTATCAAACAAGAAAAAATGATTATTCGGCCGAAGATTTATTAGAAATCTATAGAGAAATGGATGAAAATTAATCTTTTTCTATGTCTACAATGATAAAAACATCCTCGTTTTTACGCTTCATAAGATACTTCTCGCGAGCAAATTTCTCTAAATTATTTTTATCTGTGCGCAACTCCTCAATTCTTTTTTTGTCCTGCTCAATCTTCTTCAGATAATAATTTTTATCCTTTTTAAGCTGCTTTAAGGTACTCTGTTGTTCTAACCTAACATTAAAAAATCTGTCAGCATCAAAAAAAGATATCCAAACTAGCGAAGCAAAAAAAACAACATAATAAATTTTAGGAATTTTTTTTAGGTAGGAAATAATCAATCTCATATTCAGTATGGTTTTACACTCAAAAAACTTTGCAAATTATTATCGCAAGCACAATAAATTCAGGGTAAAAATAACGCGGTTAATTATTATATCAAAGAGTTTTTGATCATATATTTTAATTCATCTTAATGCTGTTTATTTAAAAATATTTGCAGCTTGTTATTTTTAACACTGTATAAATATCGTTGTTTATATTTTAACAAGATTATAATATTCTATTCCGAATGTTAAATTTGAATTAATGTTTTTGTATTTTTACTGTGCGAAAAATTTGAGTGGCTAATGCAGTTTACAAACAAATGCAAATTGTTTTAGACTAATATCTAATGTTGTAAATATAACAGGTTATGAGAACAATTCCTGAAGTTGTTGAAAGATTGGTTAAGCGCACTCCCTTTGTTGAGGAGGCTTTGGTTGAAGGGCTAATTAATATTTCTGCTCTGGCGCGTAAATTTTTGCCAGAAATTGAGAAAGAGCTTAAAAAAGAAGTTAAGCTTGGTGCTGTTGTTATGGCTTTAAACAGATTACCTATTACTCTAGGCGAACGATTAAGCAAAAAAATATCTTTCGTTGTCGAAAATATTGGCGACATTACAGTACGTTCAAATTTGTCTGACTTCACATTTACAAATTCGGAGTCGCTTATTCAGTGTAGAAGATTGTTACTTGACAAAGTGAGTAAGAAAGGAAATTTCTTTTTCACCGTTTGTCATGGAGTAACAGAGACAACTCTTGTTCTTAGTAGCGTACTAGAACAAGATGTTCAGGAAGTTTTTGAAAAAGAGAACCTTGTTTCGTCTACTTCAAATTTAGCCTCGGTAACTGTTAAACTTCCAAAAACAAACTTAACAACTCCTGGTCTTTATTACTTTATGTTTAAACGCGTTGCCGACTATGGAATTAACGTAGTAGAAATAATATCGACAGGTCAAGAGGTTACTCTAATTGTAAAAGAAGAAAATGTTGAAGAAGCTTTTTCTATTATGAAGAATTTATGTAAGTAATAACTTATTATTATAACAAAAGCTCGGCCATATAGCTGAGCTTTTGTTTTATTTTACTTCACATTATTATACAACGAAAATATACTTATAACTCAACTAATATATCATATCCTTTTAAAAAGTGGAGCATGGTATACAAATTACTTTCTTTCGTTCTTTTACAGCAAACGAATATGTAACAGCCAACTCGTGAGCACCTCCTGTTGAAGGACCAAGTTTAGATATTGTAAGATCGTAGCTATAACCTAATGCAAAATTATTAAACTGCATACCTGCCATTATAATTAAAGCATCACTAATTGCATTTTGCTTAAACGAAGGTAATCCACGGTACCAAAAACCAGCCAAGAAACGCTTATACAACCACGACACCCCTATATCCAACTGATCGGCTTCTCCTTGTAAATAGTAGTTCCCTACAAAAGAAATACTATGTTTAAATCTCCCCTTATATGGATCTTTAAAAGCATATCGGTATCCTGCGAAAACAGAATATCTGATATTCATACGATAATTGGATTGAACAAAAGACACTGATGGTTTTGCCAAGTGATCCACCTTAACACCAAACCACATATCATCATTATTAACCATTAACGATGCTTGTAAATCAACATTTTTAACTTGCTGAAAACTACCTATCGATATCGATTGGGTATTATCGTCTCCGTATAATTGATCACCAAAAATCATTCTATTAATATCAAATGATCTTTGAAAATAGTATACACCTAAACCTGGCCTAAAAGTCCATTTATAGTTGATTTTAGTAATAAAAGCATAACTAAAGGCAACTTGTGTATTAGAAAATTGTGTCGATCCAGCTGTTTCCTGAACAAATTGCATTCCTAAACCACTTTTAAATTTATTAAAATAGTGATCGGCACCAAAAGCATATGCAACAAACTTACCTGGCATACTTGGCCATTGATCGCGAAATTGCAATGCCACTCGCGATTTACCAGACGATCCAGCCATTGAAGGAGCTAAATATAATGGGTTTGCATAGTATTGCGAGAAGTGTGTATCCTGACCTTTTGCAACAATAACAGAAAATAAAAGTAATAAAGCTGTAATATATTTTGTCATAGCCTATCGTATTAATAATATGTCGCCAAAGAATTCGAATTTTTTATCGTTATAAAACGAACCTTTAACTTTCCACACATACACACCTTGCGAACACATCTTACCATTAAGATATCCATCCCAACCAATGCTAATATCGCTTGTTTGAAAAACCATTTCGCCATTACGATTATATACAACTAAATTATACGTTTTAACCCCATACGAAACTGGATGAAAAACACTATTCATATAATCTTTTGCACTATAATAACCACCATTAGGACCATTTTTATCAGGAATAAAAGAGTTAGGAAATTTAATCTCTCCCTCGCCAACAACCTCAACAGCTTTAGGTTTAATAAACGAATTTGAGCATCCATATTTATTATTAACAACTAACTCAATATCATACACACCTACTTGTGTGTATTGATGAACAGGATTCAACAACGTTGATGTTTGACCATCGCCAAATTGCCACAAATAGCTATCACCAAACGACGACTTATTATAATATTTAACGGGCTCGTCTGGCAACATTACATAATTTGGAGCAACATCGAAATCAACAACAGGTACATTATACACAGTAACAGTAACAAAGTCGGTTGATTTTCCACCATCGCCTGTAAGGGTTAAACGAACAAAATATACACCTGGCTCTTCGAAAACATGAGAAGGTTCAATATCGGTTGATGTTTTGCCATCGCCAAAATCCCACTCGTAAAAATTTGCCCAGCTATGCTCAATAGCAAAATCAACAGTATAAGGAGCACATCCCGAAGGTTCCTGATTTAAAATCTTAATTATTGGCAACGGTGGTTTTAAAATAACCTGATGCAAAGCCTTACTGCTACATTCAGGATGAACAGTATTTGCCGCTTCAAGAGAAATATTATAAATATTAGACTGAGTATTTGGAGCCCATTGCTTATATGTATAAGCAAACTGCATCTCGTTAGTAAACATTTTATTATTGTCGCCAAAGTTCCAAACATAATTCCAATTACCTTGAGTTGTTAGATTCACCATATCAAAAGTACTATTAGGAAATTCTTTAGAAACTTCTTTAACAGTAAACTCGGCAACAGGAGTAGCATAAACATTAATAGGTTTTGTAATAGTGTTTGTGCAATTAAATTTTGATGTTGTTGTTAACGAAATATTATAAATTTTATCGGTGCCAGAAATATTATCGAATCTGTGTTTTGGTTCATCAACTACCGAAGTTGTTCCATCGTCGAAATTCCATAAATAACGGTAAGCAACCACATTTGACAAGTTTTCAAATTCAGTCTCAACAGGGCTACATCCTTTCATTTGCATAGTAAAGTCGGCCACAGGATTTGGGTAAACAAATACATTATCGGCAACAACATCTGTACAACCAAACTGTGTCTCTACCATTAATTCAACATTAAATGTTTTTGTTACATCTGAAATATTTTCGAACGAATGGGTAAAAGGAGCCGAAGAAGATGTAGTAACAACACTACCATCTTTTAAATCCCAAGTATAATTTAAATCAACACCTTTACTCTGATTAACAAAAGTAGTTACCAGCGGGCTACAGCTAATAATATCAGAAATATCCATTTTGGCCAGAGGCTTAGGATATACAACAAGCTGCTTTTGAATAGAATCGCGACAACCATTCTCCGATTCCGAAATTAGTTTAATAGAAAAGTCTTTATTTGTTGATGTGTCGAAATTCAAAAATTCTTTCTCAGGATTAACCATATAACTTTTCGATCCATCACTAAATTTCCAGTTGTAAGATGTATTCATGTCTTTAACTGTAATATTTTCGAATTGTACAGTTAACGGATGACAGCCCGAACTATTATAATTAAAATCGGGTTTTGTTCTAGGATAAACAGTTACTTTTTTAGAATATACATCTTTACATCCATGACTGTTTTCAACTGTCAAATCAATTTGGTACTCTTTATTTTCTAAAGGCTCAGCACTGTCGTCATTAATATAAATATTATTTACAGGAACTACATCAGAAGAAGTTGTTCCATCGCCTAGCGCCCAAATATTAGAAACATTCCCTTTTGAATAGTTTTTAAATTCAACCTCTAAAGGAGTACATCCTGCCGAAATATTAATATCGAAATTAGATTTAACATGAGGATAAACAGTAATTTCTTTTGATGCTGTAGCAGAACAACCTAAAGGATTTATAGTCTTCAGAGTTACTTGATATTTAGTATCGCTACTCTCGAAATTTGTATATGTATGTGTTGGGTTTGTTTGATCACTCGATGAAAGATCTCCAAAATCCCATTGATAAAAACCTAACCCCGATGATTTATTTGTGAAAGTAACATCAACAGGGTTACATCCCTCCTGCTTATCAACAGTAAAATCTGAAACAAGCAAAGGATAAACAGATATTGGCGAAGTATAATTATCGGTGCAGCCTGTTCGAGTATCGGTTGCATTCATAACAATATTATAAGTCTTAATATCTTCTTTAGCTAAGTTATTATAAGTGTAATCAAAATTATTCTTATCAGTTGTTGTAATATTGGCACTTCCGTCGCCCATATCCCACGAAAAACTGTTTCCATTTAATGAATTATTACTTACAGTAACAGGCAATGGTGTACATACATTGTTCTTTTGAAAAGTAAAGCTGGCATCAACTTGAGGATTTACAACAATGTCGAAATCTTTTGAATCAGAACATCCAAAAGGGTTTTTAGCTGTAAATTTCAACTTATATGTGATGTCTGCATCTGTACGATTAGCGTACGAATGACTAATATTTATATCTGGTGAAGATAGTGTTTGACCATCACCAAAATCCCACATATTTGTTAACGAACCACCAACAGTTTTGTCTGTTATTTCAACAAGAGCTGGAGCACAATTAGAAGTTATATTTACATCATAATCAGCTTTTACCGATGGTAAAATTTTCACTATTCTTTTAACAGTATCTTTACATTGTCCATTATTTGATGCAATAAGTCTTACAGTATACTCCTTCACATTATTAATATCTGCATTTTCGAAGATATGAGTAAAATCGTTTTTTATGTTATGAGTTTCTGGAACAGTAGCGTCGCCAAAATTCCAATCAAACTGATCGCCACCAATTGAATTATTAAATATCTCAGCAGAATGAGGAGAACAATTTAATCCTGTAGGTATCGAGAAATCGGACTTTACATATTTATATATAGTAACATCTTGTTGACTTTTTGAAACACACGACCCTATGATAGATGTAACAGTCAACGAAGCATTATAAACTTTCTGATTAAGCGGATCTTTATTTGTATAAATGTGCGATAAAGTTTTATCGGTTGAAGCAGATGTGCCTTTGTCGCCAAAATCCCATATATATGATAAATCGTATCCAAACGAATTATTTGTAAAATTAACTTTTAACGAATCGCAACCTTCAGTTTTTTCAATTACAAATTCCGATTTAACTTCTGGGTAAACTGTAATCTGATGAAAAGCCGTATCGGTACAGCCTGCAGTATTCCCAGCAACCAACCTCACATTATGATTTATTGGATTTGGTGTTAGATTATTATATAGATAGCTATAATTAGCAGCCATATTATTTGAAAGTGCTGTACCATCATCGTAATTCCATTCAATAGTTTTCACATCGCCCTTACTAACATTATGAATATTCATATCGAAAGGAGCACATCCCTTATTCTGATCAACAGTATATTCGGCATCGATATACGATCGTACAGTTACTTCAGCTTTCGAACTATCAATACAGTGATATGGCGATTCGGTAATAAGTTTTACCTTATAAATAGTATCGCGAGGAACAACATTAGTAAACAAATGTTCGGGCGACAATGCTAACGATGAAGCTCCATCACCAAATGTCCAGATATAATTATTTGGATCGGTGTTGCCTGTTGATTTGTCGGTAAATTTAACTTTAACAGGATTACATCCTCCGAAAACATCGGCATCAAAATCGGCCTTTATCTGTGGATATACAACAACTGTTCTATCGTATTGATCGGTACAACCCTTTGGACTAATTGTTGTTAATGTCACTTTATAAGGAATAGGTGCATTAGTATTATTAACATAAGTATATTCAAAATTGATATCATCACGTTTATCAATAACACCATTCGATTCAAAATCCCATCTGTACTCCAATACATTATCCGATAAATTGGTAAACTTTATGCTATTTGGTGCACATACAGTATTCGATTCAATATCAAACTTCGACTTAGTAGGATTAAAAATATGAATGTTTACTTTCAACAAAGTGTCGGCCTTACACGGACGAGTTACTTTACAGTCATAAGAATAAGTTCCTTCGGTAGGAGGATTAAGAACAGGATTTGCAATATAAGGATTTGATAAGTATGCAATATTTGCAGGGTTTATAGGCGAACTCCATGTAAAAGTTGTTCCTCCAGAAATAAGCAACTGAACAGGATTATCGGTACATAAATAACCTATAGATCCCGAATTATACGTGTTAACATCAACCTTTGTTTTTGTTACGCCATAATCAGAAAAATAGCCATACTTACAACCTGAACTAGTTGTTCCGTTAATTACGCCTAAGTGAAATACATCGCGATTATTTATAATTGTAACAGGTTCGCCACGTGGTATACCTCCTCCTGTAGAATTAAGATATTCTTTTTTATCTTTTTTAAGAATCCACCAGTCGGCACCAATTATTGGTTCAAAATAGCTTTCGGGTATTGGCCATTGCGAACCATCGGCATACTGAATCACAAAACCTTTATAAGCCTTTCCCTTAGCCATAATATTCATAAACATTGGGTCTAAACTGGAACGTGTAAAACAAACTGAAGACGATCCGGTACAACCATCAATTGTTGGTAAAACAGCACCTCCAATCTCGCATCCAAAACCAGTCCAGTGAAACACGTATATAGGATCGCTCGATTTTATATGTAAGAATAAATGATCAACAGGAACACGAATACACTCTTTTTTTGCTTTAGCAGGCAAAGTGGTAACACCATCACTTGTAGTTATTGTAATAGTTGAATAACCAACTGTTTGATAAATAAAAACATATTCTTGCGCATAACCTTCTGTTAATACATTATCTAATGGCGGAACTTTAGTGACAGAACCTAACAAACCTCGCATAACAATATATTCATACCCTGTAACAGATATCGGAATAAGCTGATCTCCATACATATCGGCACATCTTCCTGGAGCACTAACAGAATCATCGTATATTGTTATTGTTACGGGCTTATCGCTTTTTACTGTTGAACCACCAAGCCTTCCTCCAACAGTAAAATCAACCGATTCGGCAATATAAACTTCTCCTTGTTGTAGGTTTACTGTAAAAGTTACATTAGCTAAGTGGTTACCTCTAATATCTGAAGTAGGAGTAATTGTAACTGTGGTATTATCTTCTGTTGCTAGAATACAAAACCCAGAATAAGCATCATACCCACTGTTTGTGCCATAAATATTTTGAGCTGGAATAATAAAATCACTACCCAGTGAATTTTTCCCCTTAAGGGTAAAAATATCGCGATTATATTCGTTGTCAATCTGGTAATACGCTGTTATAGCATTATCCGATTCTATAAGCATCCCCCCATTATCCTTACTATAAGAGTTTTCTACAATATCTTGACCAAACTCGGCATTAAGATCAACAGATAAAAATTCGCCAACTGCAAGAAAATACTCCCTTGCTGCAATACTACTTATTGCAGGAAAAGATATGGTGACTTTTGTATCGGCTACACAAGCGGTTATATTCATATTCATTGGCAAACCTCCTGGCGAACCATGAATTGGAGTAATGTGAGGCGCTGCAAACCAAAATTTAGTATCAGTTTGCGAATAGGCACAACCAAAATCTATTAATAAATAACAAATCAGAATTAGCTTAACTAAAACGCTTTTACTTACTCTCATAATATTCAGAAATTACTTGGATTGGCGAAAGATATAATAAAACGAGAAAAAAAAATCATTTTTTAACAACATTCACACTCATATTTTGACAAACATACATTCATTTTCCAAAAAAAATTAAATCTTTGCCATTGAAATATTACTACAGTCTTTTTTCCACTAAATCTTTCAAATTATGAGCTACAAATACTTATTTGTTTCTATTGTATTTATATCGTCAATAATATCAAGAGGATATTCACAGGAAAACAGCAGCGAACAAAACGCTATTAAGTACATCTATCTGCAAGAAAATTTCGAAAAAATTGGTTTGCCAGACGGATGGCAAAATAATTATGTAGAAGGAACCTCTGATTGGAAATACCAAGATGGCGGATACCAAATGGGAGATGCTTTAAACGGAGGAACACCACCCCACGCTATACAAGGAAAGCTTAATGCTATTTTTAAGATAAACGAAGAAAATAGCTGGGCAACAAAATTAATAACTGCACCTATTAATCTAGAGTATGCAAAAAAACCAGAATTGCGATTTTGGCATGCTCAGGCAATATTTTTACCAACAAGTAAAAACGACAAACTAAAGGTATTCTTTAAAAACGGAAAAAATGGAACTTGGACAGAAATACGTTCTGTTACTAACGAAGTAAAAAACTGGGAACAAGTTACAATACCTTTAGATATTGACCCCAGCGAAAATTACTCTTCAAATTGTTATGTTGCCTTTGAAGGAATGAATAATTCGGGAAACGGTGTTTGTATAGACTCTGTTTTAGTTGTCGAAACTGCTATTATTGAAAGAGAAATAAAAGAGATAAGCATCGATGAGTTTGATAACACTAATATAAGAACAGGTGCTAGTAAAACGCCCATTTCAAAATTTACAATAAATGTTGCTGGTAATACAAATCAAGCCATTATCGACAAAATATCTCTCACTAGTGAATGCACAGACATTAACGATTTAGACCCTAATGAAATATTTTTACACTATGCTGCCGACGATAACTTCTCAGCATCAACCAAAATTGCAATTCCAGGTGTAATAAATGGAAATAAAGTAGAGTTTTTAAATGTCAATCAACAACTACTTACTGGTGTAAATTACCTATGGGTAACAGTAAAAGTAAAAAAAGATGCAACACCTTCAAATAAGGTAGGTTTTTCGTTAAAACAAGGAGATTTAACATCAAATTTAAAAACTTATCCTGCAAGCGATTTAACATATAATGTTACTAAACAGATACTAACAGCAGTATTTTTCGACGATTTCGAAACTGATAAAGGATGGAATTTAAACCAAACAACATCGGAATGGCAACGAGAAATACCAACTGGTATAAAAGCTAGTAGTGGAAACCCTAATCCTGTATTTGCCTATAGCTACGATTATATTTTAGGTACCGATATTACTGGCCTAGGATTAACCCTAGGCTCATACGAAGCTGGTTTACC
>JAFGOQ010000115.1 GCA_016926405.1 Bacteroidales bacterium | reverse complement strand
TTCCAAAGGGTGTTTTTTTGGTCTGTTTTGAATAAAAAAAAATATAAAAACAGACTTATTTTAGTAGATTTTTGGCTCACGTAGTAGGTTTATTTTTAACCCATACTATTGTAAAAATGCTACAAAGAATATCCAAATATTTCACCAAACAGAGCCTTTTAATATACACTATAAAAAAAGGGTGTCAGTATTAATTTTGACACCCTTTATATATTATTCCGATTTTTCTAGATTCAAATGAAACTTTCGTAAACAATACTTTGTAAGAAAATAGCTAGCCATAATTAATATTGGCCAAAGCATTAGCATTCCTAATTGATATATCATAACTAATAATTTTAGTAAACATGCGACTCGTTATCTAACTCATCTTGATTAATTTTTTTATTGTTAATTGATTTCCATGCATGCCAAATATATGCCACCACAAACGGAACCAGTAACGATACATAGCTCATTGCAACCAAAGTATATTCACTCGACGAACTGTTCTGTATTGTCAGCGAGCTTTGTAAATCGGCTGTTGATGGATAAAAGGCAGTGTTGTTAAATCCGGCAATCAGAAATAACGAAAACACTGTTAATATTGTCCCTATACCTGCAGCCCAAATACCTTTCTCGCCACATTTTTCGAAATTAATAAGCGGTCTGATTATTCCAAGCAAAACAAATGCTACACCAATAATAAAAAGAATTAGTAATACAGGCATATCTAAAAAGTTATGCAAGTATTTGTAGCTCTCCATCGAAACAATTCCCGAATTAGGATCAACCGCAAAACCATCTTTTGTAAGCAGCAAAGCAACAAAAGTTAAAAACATTACAACAAAAGGAACTGCATTAATAATTAACTGCTTTCTTGCTCTTTCAATAATTGGCTTGCTATCTATATTGTTAATAAAATATAAAACAGCAAGAGTGCGAGCCAAAAAGAAAACTGCTAAACCAAGCACCACGTTCTGCACATTTAAAACAGCCTCAAGGCCATGGGCAGAGTTTGTCCAACGCGAAATAACAGGGTCTGCCACATTTGTAATAGCTAACTTATCGACAATAAACTCCGATCCGGTAAAAAAAGTTGAAACAGCAGCACCCAGAAGAATTGTACCCAAAGCACCATTTATGTATAAAAAAGCCTCGTATGCTTTTGCTCCAATAAAATTATTTGGTTTAGAACGAAATTCGTACGAAACAGCTTGCAGAATAAAAGCAAACAAAATAATCATCCATACCCAATATGCTCCTCCAAAACTTGTTGAATAAAAAAGTGGGAACGAAGCAAAAAAGGCTCCTCCAAAAGTAACAAGAGTGGTAAATGTAAATTCCCATTTACGCCCTAAAGAGTTAACAATAAGAGTTCGCTCTTTATCAGTTTTTCCTAATGTGTATATTAAAGTTTGTCCGCCCTGAACAAATAACAATAACACCAAAATACTACCCAGCAGCGATATAATCATCCACCAATACTGCTGTAATGCTAAATATGATAATGTTTCGAACATAACTATTCTCCTCCTTTAGGTCCTATTTTAATCTGTTTAAATAAAATCTTAAGCTCGGCAATAAGCAGAACTGTAAAAACTGCAAAGAACATCCAGAATGTAGTTTGCACTGTTGTTACAGTAACATGCGAAGTAGCAATCTTAACAGGCATCAAATCTTGAATAACCCAAGGCTGACGACCAACTTCCGCCACAATCCAACCTGTTTGTGTAGCAATATAAACAAGAGGTATTGATGCAATAGCAACAAAAAACAACCAACGATAATTTTCTAATTTATCTTTTATTCCTAACCATAAGAAAAGCATAAAGAATGCAATAAAGAAAAAACCAAGAATTACCATAATATGAAAACTATAGAACACCAAAGGTACGTTTGGAATTAAATCTTTAGTATTTGTAAAATATCCATATCCAAAATAGCGGAAGTAATTTTCTTTAAAATCAGGATCGTTGAACTGAGCAGCAATTTCGTTAACACGTGCTTGATTACCATCTTTTTTAGCTACAGTAAGCTCACGCAAAGCAGCAATAGCAACTTTTCCGCGCTCAATTTTTTCCTGAGCCGATAATATTCCTTGCTCATCGTTTCCTTCAATTAAATCGTTTATACCAGGTACAAACGAGTTAAAATCGTAATTAGAGAGGAATGACAGCATTTTAGGAATCTCTAGTTTAAAGTGAAAATCAACATTTTTCTCTTCACCATACTCTTTTAAAATACCGAAAGCAACAAGCCCAACTCCATTATGTCCTTGAGTTAATCCTTCCATAGCAGCAAATTTCATTGGCTGATGCTTTGCTACCTCTTTTGCCGATCCATCGCCAGTAACAGCAGTGAATATCGAAAATATTAAACCAAACACCGAGGCAACAATAATACTTCGCTTAGCAAAAAGATTCTCGCGCTTTTTAAGAAGATACCAACAGCTAACACCCACAACAAATATTGCTGCTAAAACATAAGCCTGACTAATAGTGTGTAGAAATTTATTAATTGCAGTAGATGATAAAGCTACATCCCAAAAACCACTCATTTCGTTTCGAGCAGTAACAGGGTTAAAAGTTGTTCCAACAGGGTTCTGCATCCAAGCATTTGCCACAAGAATCCACAACGCCGAAAGATTAGCACCAATAGCAGTTAACCATGTTGAGGCAAGATGATATTTTTTACTAACCTTTTTCCAACCAAAAAACATTACTGCAATAAATGTAGACTCCATAAAAAAGGCCATAATACCTTCAATGGCAAGCGGAGCACCAAAAATATCGCCCACAAACCACGAGTAATTAGACCAGTTGGAACCAAACTCAAATTCTAAAATAATACCAGTAGAAACACCAATAGCGAAATTAATTCCGAATAAAGTCATCCAAAACTTTGTAATTTTTTTCCACTGCGGATCACCAGTTTTAACATAAATAGTCTCCATTATGGCCATAATAAAAGCCAGTCCAAGAGTAAGAGGCACAAAAATCCAGTGATACATAGCTGTTAATGCAAACTGAGATCTGGACCAATCGACTAATGAGGGATCAAAATGTTCAATCATAATTTATTTATTAGTTAGTTGTTCTAAAACATGGTTACTTCGCTCATCTTTACTTTGATTATTAATTTTTAAATCGTTCTGAAAAAAGAATAATTTAAAAATCACAAAAAGAACAAAGAGCTTAATTAAAATAATAAGCCATAGCTTTTTACCTACATCCATACTAAGGAATCCTTCTATGTAAAAGCTTACAATGCGCTTGAATATATTTTGTCTCTTACTCATTGGGGTTTCTTAAAAACTCTATAATATAATCAAAATAGGTTATAACAAAACTACAAACCAAAGAATCAAAAAAAAGTTCATAAAAAAAAAGGCCTAAGCCTTTTTTTTAAATATTATAAATTGAGAATTAACGATATAAATAGATAAAAGATTTTTTTACATCCGATACTCCTGTTGTTTCTAAAACATAATAATAAATATTCGAAGGTAACTCCTCTCCATTATTATCTAAACCTTTCCAATATATTTCAATACCTTGGTTTTTATAAACAAGAGTTCCTGCCTTATCGTAAACCGACAAAGTCATATTTGCATTATCGCCATTAATTATAACAATCTCGTCGTTTTTACCATCACCATTAGGAGTAATAACATTTGGAATTTGATAATCTTTAGTAGTCTCTATAGTAATAGGTGTGGCTGTTATTGATCCGCCAGAGGCTTTATTTGTTACAGTTAACCCAATTTCATAAGTATCCTTTTTGGCAAACTTGGTTAATAAAACAACCTCGGTACTTACCACAACATTATCAACATACCACTGAAAAGTCCATTCATCATACTCTGCTTCGGGAATATCACTCTTAAAGTATCGTGAATAATAAGGCATATCAACCGAAACATCAGTATTATCAATCTTTTTTGTGTACGATTTAACCTCTTCAATGGCAACAGACGTTAAAGCACTTTGCGATAACAATGTACTTAGAGTTACAAAGAAAAAGAGAGCCGATATTATTAAAGTTCTCATAACTGAAAAATTTTATATTTTTTTTGTGATTTCTTTAACTACTTCAAAATGGTTAAAAAACTCTTTAGCAAATACTCTAAGAACGGTATAAGCAGGAATAGCTAAAATCATTCCGGTAACACCAGCCAAACTACCAGCCAACATTATCACCAAAAAGATCTCAAGCGGATGAGCATTTACACTATTTGAATATATGAATGGTTGAAACAAAACATTATCTATTAACTGAACAACAAGATAAATAATACTCATATACATAAGTAAAGGAATTGTTTCTGAATAAAAATCGAAATGCAAATGTGTGGCAATACCTATTAATATTCCAATAATACCTCCTACAATAGGTCCAATATAAGGAATTACATTTAGCAACCCCGATATAAGTCCAAGCACAACAGCCGTTTGAAAATTAATTCCAATAATAAGCATTCCTATTGTAACAAGAATACCTACTCCTGCAACTTCAATCACTATACCCGTAAAGTATCGTTTTAAAAGAGAAAATGTAGAAGTTAAAGCAGTTTTTACCTTACCACGATTTCTGCTAGGAATAAAAACAAACAAGCCACTCTGGAAAAGACTTTCCTCTTTTAAAAAGAAAAATGTTATAAATGATATAGAAAAAATAGCAACAAAAATATTACCAATAATCTCAGTTATTCTTCCAAATACATTACTAATAGACCCTTGATTAAGGTAGCTAGCAACCTTTTCGGTAACAATAGCTCTTATATTTATTTGTTGATCTTCGGGAAGATATTGAGCAGAAAACAGCTCGATATTATGCAAAGGATCGCTAATACTTTGAACCAACTCCTTAGAGTCAACTTTAGCCAAATCGCTTGCCTGACCAGCCACCATTGGAATTAAAAAATTAAAAGCTCCAATAGTAATAACCCAAATTAATAAAAGAGTAATACCCGCCGATAAACTGGCAGGCATTTTCCACTTTTTTATATGTATTTTATTAAGTCTCTCAACTAATGGTTTCCCAAGAATAGAAAGAAAAGCCGAAATTAGAATATACGAAACAATTGAACTAAAATACCACAATAACAAGCCAACAACTAATACTGTTAGCAGCAGAACAATATTTCGAAATATCCTATCCATATCTTATAACTTAGCAATTATGGTTTTCATACCAGTAACTTTATCGCCAACTTTTACATTTAGCTCAGTACCCACTGGTAAAAATATATCAACACGCGAACCAAATTTAATAAAACCCATCTGGTTACCTTGGCTCACAGCTGTACCCTCTTTAGCGTAACAAATAATACGTCGAGCAACATAACCCGCAATTTGACGGAATAAAACTGTGGCTTTTTCGTTTTTTAGAACAACCGATGTACGTTCGTTTTCTGTCGACGATTTAGGTTTACTTGCAATTAAGTATAATCCTTGGTGATGTTTAAAATAATCAACTACTCCATTAAATGGAAACCAGTTAATGTGCACATTCCACACCGACATAAAAATTGAAACCTGTATTCTTTCATCTTTAAAATACTCAGGTTCATTTGTCTTTTCAACAACAACAATAGTACCATCGGCAGGCGCATAAAGAACACCTGGATCATTACCCAACTGGCGATTTGGAATTCTAAAAAAACGTAAAACGAACAAAAGAAACAGTATCGATGCTAATGCTAAACCAGCTGTTACATAAACACAACTAGTAATAAAATATACTCCAGCATTTAAAGCAAGTAAAATAATTACTGTATTTCTTATAATTTTAAATCCCTCTTTATGAATACCCTTCATCTATAAAAATATTTTAACAATTATCAAACTAAGCGAAGCAAAAGGAGCAGCCATCAAAACTGCATCAAAACGGTCTAAGAAACCACCATGACCAGGCAAAATTGAACCCGAATCTTTTACTCCTAAATCTCTTTTTAATAGTGACTCAACAAGATCGCCAAGAGTACCAAAAACAACTATCGAAAGAGCAAAAATTACCCAAAAGATAGCAGTCTCCAATCCTGTAAAATAATACATAAGAACAGCAAAGCCTACAGCAAAAAATGCTCCTCCAATACTTCCTTCCCACGATTTTTTAGGCGATATTCTCTCAAAAAGTCTATTCTTACCAATTAACGAACCAACAACATAAGCACCCGTATCATTGGCCCACAATATAATAAAAAAGCCTAATAGTATATATTTATTATAATTACCAATAACACTATCAATTGGCAAAAAGGCAATTAAATTTAAAAGGGCAAAAGGCAAACCAACGTATATTACTCCACCAATAGTTACCAAAATATTCTTAAGCGGTTGCTTTTTATTTCGAAAAAGCTCAAAAATAAATATTGAGAATATAGATAGAATATTTACCGATAATAAAACCTTATGACTATGACCACTTAACACCTGGTATGTAGAAAGAAACAACACAACCGATGCAACTACACCTCCCAAAACTTGTGGCTCGTAGTCTTTCTGTTTCATTAACAAATAAAACTCACGAGTTGTAAAAATAACTATTAAACTAAAAACGCCAGCAAATGGGGCCGATCCAGATATGATAGACCCCATTAACACGGCAACAAATATTATTCCTGTTAAGGTTCTTTGTATTAAATTATTCAAACCTATTCTTGTTTTGTATCATTATTATTAGCAACATCTTCTGTTTTATCAACAGATGGTTCAATTGCTTTATCGTCTTTTGCATTTAGCGACAGAGGCTGTCCCCATGGTCTATCACCAAAAACATCAACTAAATCGTCGCTAAATATAACCTCTTTTTCAAGAAGCTTACCAGCTAATTTCTTAAGACCTTCAATATTGTCAGTTAACAATTGTTTTGCACGTGTATATTGCAATTCAATCATCTCTTTAACCTCTTTATCTATAAGCTCTGCTGTATGCTCAGAGTAAGGTTTACCAAAACCAAATTCGTTAGCACCTGTACTATCGTAATAGCTAAGGTTTCCAACTTTCTTGTTCATTCCGTAATACGAAATCATAGAGAAGGCTTGTTTAGTAACTCTTTCTAAATCGTTAAGCGCTCCTGTAGAAACTTTACTAAACATAATTTCTTCGGCAGCACGACCTCCAAGAGTAGCACACATCTCGTCTAAAAGTTGCTCTGTAGTGGTTATCTGACGCTCCTCTGGCAAATACCATGCAGCTCCAAGAGCTTTTCCTCGTGGTATAATAGTAACCTTCACAAGCGGATGAGCATGTTCTAACAACCACGAAACAGAAGCATGACCAGCCTCATGAAAAGCAATTGTCTCTTTTTCGCTCTTTGTTATTATTTTATTCTTGCGCTCTAGTCCACCAATAATTCTATCAACGGCATCAAGGAAATCTTGTTTTGTAACATTCTCATGTCCTTTTCTAGCAGCTATAAGTGCAGCCTCATTACAAACATTTGCTATATCGGCACCCGAGAAACCAGGTGTCTGCTTCGATAAGAAATCTGAATTAATATCGTTACCAAGCTTCAGCGGCTTCATATGAACTTCAAAAATCTGCTTACGCTCGTTAATATCTGGTAGCTCAACATGAATCTGACGATCAAAACGACCAGCACGCATAAGTGCTTTATCAAGAATATCGGCACGGTTAGTTGCTGCAAGAATAATAACTCCACTGTTTGTTCCAAAACCATCCATCTCAGTTAAAAGCTGATTAAGCGTATTTTCACGCTCGTCGTTAGCTCCCTGAGCAGGATTTTTACCTCTGGCACGACCTATAGCATCAATCTCATCGATAAATACAATACATGGCGATTTCTCTTTTGCCTGCTTAAACAAATCGCGAACACGCGAAGCACCAACACCCACAAACATCTCAACAAAGTCTGATCCCGACATTGAGAAAAATGGCACATTAGCTTCGCCAGCCACAGCTTTGGCAAGAAGTGTTTTACCTGTTCCTGGAGGTCCAACAAGCAAAGCTCCTTTAGGAATTTTACCTCCCAAATCGGTATATTTTTTAGGATTCTTAAGGAAATCTACAATCTCCATAATCTCAACTTTAGCCTCTTCAAGTCCAGCAACATTAGTAAAATCAACTTTTACATTTGTGTCCTTATCAAAAAGTTTAGCTTTTGATTTTCCAACACTGAAAATATTACCACCAGCACCGCCAGCTCCTTTACCCATTTTACGGAATATAAAAATCCATATAACTACTAAAAGCAACAAAGGCCACATAAAGCTAAAAAACTGACCAAAATAATCTATATGATCGTCGTACTGAGGATATATTTTACTCTCTTCTGAAGAATTTTCCTGAGCTAACATAAGATTCTCCTCGAACTTATCGATAGAACCTATTGTAAAAGAATAGTGAGGACCTACACCCGATAAACCAGACAATCCTCCACCTGTTGAATCGTATTTTTTAAGCGATTCAGGTTTAAGAAAAACTTCTACTATTCCTTCGTTACGAATAACTACCACTTTTTCTACATCGTGATTTGCCAGCATTCCGTTTTTAAACTCCTGCCAAGTTGTCGTCTTAGCCTCGGGAGTGCTGAAAAAGTATTGCATAAGCAAAACACCCACTAGAATAGCTCCATAAACCCAAAAAATATTGAATTTAGGTTTCTTCCCCATCCCTTTGGGCGCACCACCTCCTGGTTTATTGCCAAAAAGGTTATTATCCTGATTATTATCCATTGGTTATTATAGTTTTCTAATTGAATTTACTTAAAACAGCTTTTAGTCTTCTATTTTAGTAAGCTTAGCATCAGCCCAAAGCTCTTCTAACTGATAAAATTTACGAGCCTCCTCTTGGAAGATATGAACCACAACATCGGCATAATCTAAAATTACCCAAGTCATATTATCGAAACCCTCTTTACGCCAAACTCTTTCACCTGTTTTTTCTTTTACCTCTTTGTCAACAGAGTCGGCTAAACCCTTAACCTGTGTTGTTGAAGTAGCTCCACAAATAATAAAATATTTACAAACTGCACCATCAACTTTTCTTAGATCTAAACTTACTATTTCTTCTCCCTTAACGTTCAATAATCCCTCATAAATAGCTTCTAAAAGCTTTTTTCTATTCGTTTCTTCCAATTTTTTATCCTTTAATTATAATTCACAAATATATTGATTAATTTTCACTCGCTCGTTAAAAATAAAAATTAGCTACTTTTGCTAAACTGATATTATGTCAGTAAAGTAGCAAATCATATTATAATAAAGAGCAGCGAATGGTTAGACAAATACCAAGCCAAAAGATTAATTGGACAGAAGAGTGTAATTCAACAAATGATTTAGCACGTGAATTTCTAAATAATAATGAGTGTAACGATGTAGTTGTTTTTGCTGCTCATAAACAGATTTCTGGACGTGGCCAAGGAAGTAATAAGTGGTGTAGCGATGATTATAAAAACATTACTTGTTCAATAATTATTAAGCCTGTTAATATCTTAATGCACGAGCAGTTTTACATCTCAATGATAACATCTCTTGCTGCTCGCGAGCTTTTATTATTGCATAATATTACATCTACTATAAAATGGCCAAACGATATTTATGTTAACAACAATAAAATTGGAGGTATTCTTATTGAACATAACATAATTGGCTCGTATGTAACAAACTCAATAATAGGAATTGGATTTAATATTAATCAATCTACTTTTCCTGACACCATTCCCAATCCTACATCATTATATAACGAGCTAAAAAACACTTTTAATGTTGAAGAAGAACTGTCTATTCTTGTGAACTTCTTTAACAAATGGCTTACTCTGTTAAATTCGGGCGAAAAGGAGATGATATATAATGAGTATCTAAGAAGTTTATTTGGCTTTAACGAATGGCGAAACTTTAAAGCTGACAATACTGTGTTTAGCGGAAAAATAACAAATGTTGAAACTAACGGCGAAATTAAAATAATCGATAAAAAGAACAATACTAATGGTTACTTTTTTAAAGAGATAGAGTTTATAATATAACACATCGCATAATTAGGGGATACTAAATTAAGGTATGCTCTATTAATATTTTAGTTCCTATCCCTATTAAAATAAGCCCACCAGTTATTTCGGCATACGATTTAAACTTACATCCTAAAGCTTTACCTGAATACAAACCCAATACAGAAAACAATACTGTTACTGCACCTATTACTATCGATGGGAAAATAATATCTTGCTTCAAAAAAGCAATACTTACACCAACAGCTAAAGCATCTATGCTTGTTGCTATAGACATCGATAAAAGAGTAGATAGTTTTAATGGATTTGTATTCGAACAGTCGGTATCTTTTATTCCTTCAATAATCATTTTCACTCCCAAAAAGACTAAAATAAAAAACGCTATCCAGTGGTCGTAATCAACAATATATTTACTAAAACTCATACCTACAGCCCACCCTGCTACTGGCATCATACCTTGAAAAAAACCTAGTGTTAATGCAATTTTCGAAGCGTCTTTTTTGCTTAGGTCAGTAATTCCTATACCACTTGCAAGAGAAACGGCAAAACTATCCATTGATAAACCTATTGCCAATATTAAAATCGAAATAAAATCCATACCATTTGTGTTTGGTGCAAAGGAAATAAAAAATATTAAAACCCCATTATTGTGGTATTTCAGCATCCGTATACCTCAATTACATTTGCACTGTAAAAACAAACACATTTTTAAACTTAAAATAATAGTTATGAAAAAGATTATTGGTTTATTCTCTCTGTTAATTATTGCATTAGGATTATTTGCTCAAGAAAATGATACGCCAAAAAATATGGCCGAAGATTTAATGTCACGTGAGAGTAAATTAACAATAGGTGGCTACGGATCAATCGATTTTAATCAGCCATTAAACTCTAATATTCGACAAAATGGAACACTTGATGTTCATAGAATGGTATTGATGTTTGGTTATAAATTTAACGACAGAACACAGTTTGTTACAGAAATTGAGTTAGAACATGTTAAAGAGGTATTTGTAGAACAAGCTTTTTTGGATTATAAGATTAACGATTTTATTCATTTTCGTGGTGGTTTAATGCTTATTCCAATGGGTATTATTAATCAAAATCACGAACCTACAACTTTTAATGGTGTTGAGCGTCCACTTATTGATGGTGCAATTGCTCCAACAACTTGGCGAGAAATAGGGGCTGGTTTTACTGGGAATATTAAAGAGGCGTCGCTAAAATATCAACTTTATGTTGTTAATGGATTTAACGGATATAATGGTGCTGGAATATTAAGAGGTAAAGATGGTTTACGTAAAGGTCGTCAGAAGGGTGCGGAGTCGTTTATGAGTTCGCCAAATATTACCGCTCGTGTCGATTATTATGGTATAAGTGGACTAACCCTAGGAGTGTCTGGATATTTTGGTAATACACAATCAACAATGTACAATGGTATTAACAAAAATGACGAAGTAGCAAATGCCGTTGCTGATAGTACTGTTGTTGGAATTAGCATGGTTGGCCTAGATGCACTCTATAACATTGGCGGATTGCATTTACGTGGTCAGTATTACTTTACAGGATTGTCAAATACCGATCAATACAATAAGAAAACAGGTAAAGATTTAGGCAAAACTATGACTGGTTTTTATGTCGAGGCTGGTTATAATGTGTTTAATTCTTTCCAAAATATTAAAACAGAACTTATTCCTTTTGTTCGTTACCAATCGGTAAATACTCACGCTTCGGTAACTAAAGGAATGACAGCTAATGACTCGTATAAATTAAATGAAATTGCATTTGGTTTGGGTTGGAAAATGTCTAAAGGAGCTATGCTTAAAGCTGATATGCAGTTATTGAAATCAAAAAGTGATGATGATTACAAAAAGACTCTAAATATGGGTATTGCTATTTGGTTCTAATAATATAATTATTCTCAACTCATCAGGATAGGGTATAAATTAGCCCTATCCTGCTTCTTAGATATAAAAAACCAGTTATGAAACGAGTCATAATAATTAATTATTACCCACAAGAATGATTATTTTTTTGGCGAGTTACATACGGCAAATGAAAAAAAATATAATCGTATGAAAATATTATCAATATTTATTCCCGCATTTATTCTTTTTGGAGGAGTGTCTGATAAGGTTAAACAGAAAGCAAATAAGGCTATCACAAGATATTTTGAAACTGATAGTTTTACAAAAAAAATAATCTTGTTAGATGATATTTCTGAATTACAGAGCGACGAAAAAGAGAACAAAGTAGTTATGCATATTTTTGATAACGACAGTAAAAGTCTCGGCTATGCAGTATTGTCAAAGGGAAAAGGAAGGTTCGATTATTTTGATTTCATTGTTATTTACAATAATAATTTGGACGTTAAAAAAGTAAAAGTACTTGAATATACTTCGAGTAGAGGTGCTGAGATTTGTTCGCATAACTGGCTGAAACAGTTTGTTGATAACAAACAATTTCACGATTACGGAAAAAATATTGATGCTCTTTCGGGCGCTACTATGTCTGCAGAATCAATTGTAAACGAGATAAATCTGATTAACAAAATAATGTTAACATTGAAATTTACAGATAGTTTGAAATAAAAAAAGGGTTCAGCAATTTGCCAAACCCCTATAATCTATTTAAGAAATTTATCGTTGAGCATTTAAAAAAGCTGCTAACCCATCGGCAATTGCTTCAATACCATTCTGAATAGGTTTTTTAGCAACCATCTTCATCATCATATTCAAATCTGCCTTAATAGTAAGTTTCATTTTTGTATCATACGGAGCAACCGATTTAAGTTGTACCCAGAAATTAAATTCAAAAGGAACTTTACCTGCAGGAGCAATTTTTATTGTATTAGGAGCCTCTTTCTCAATCATTTTAAGCGATACATCGCCCACATTTGGAATCTTAAAGTAACACTCTTCGCCTTCAACACGCCACCCTTCTACTTTATCGGCAGGAATTAATGGTGTGAAATTATTGAAATCAGACAAAAAGGTAAAAATATCCTCTTGTGTTTTATTTATTGTTTTTATTGGACTTTCAAAAGTTGTCATAATGCTATTTTTTCCAAGTTTCAGGTGACAAACGCCACTCTTTTAGGGTTTCCAATTCGCTATTAGCAATGTAATCTTGTTCTAAAGCACACTCAAGCATTGCATTATAATTACTAAGAGTAGTTACTTCAACATTTGCCTTTTCGAAGTTTTCTTCAGCAGCTTTAAATCCGTATGTAAAGATTGCTGCCATACCAAGAACATCACACTCCATATCGCGCAATGCCTCAACAGCTTTAAGACTACTTCCTCCTGTAGATATAAGATCCTCGATAACAACTACTTTCTGACCCTTCTCAACATGACCTTCAACAAGATTAGTCAACCCGTGTCCTTTTGCTGCAGAGCGAATATATATAAAAGGTAACCCAAGCTCTTCGGCAACAAGAACTCCTAAAGCAATTGCACCAGTAGCTACTCCAGCAATAACCTCTACATTTGGATATTTCTCTTTTACTACTTCTACAAATCCTTTTGTTATCTCTTTTCTTACTTCCGGAAAACTGAGTGTCTTACGGTTATCACAATAAATTGGAGAGTTCCAACCCGAAGCCCACGTAAAATAATTTGATGGACTTAATTTAATTGCCTTAATTTGCAATAGATTTTGTGCAATAATCTGTTCTCTTTTCATAATATCGCAAATGTATAAAGTTTTTTACAACCATAGAACTATTTTCTTAACAGATAAGAAGAACCCCGATTTTGATATCATCAAATGCGGATTCTTTCTACGTTATGATTCTGATAAAGGGCTTGTTAAAGCTCTCGACTTTTTTCTTCAAACAACTGATTATACTACCCTTACCATTTTCCATACAGACTTAAAAGCTCTTTTTAACAAAATTAAAAACATTTTTGAGTACAGAAAGGCAGCCGGAGGAATTGTTGAAAACAAACAAGGAAAACTTCTTTTTATTAATAGACTTGAAAAATGGGATTTACCTAAAGGTCATCTGGAAAAAGGCGAAGAACCTGAACAAGGTGCGTTACGCGAAGTAGAAGAAGAGTGTGGCATTTCGTCGATGACTATTGAGAAATACATTGATTCAACATATCATATTTACCATACAAAAGGTGTAGCCGTTTTAAAAAAGACCTACTGGTATAAGATGAATTATTCGGGTAACGAGCAATTAATACCTCAAACAGAAGAGAGCATTACCGAGGCTAAATGGGTTGACAAGAAAGATATTCAAAAAATACTATCTAACACCTACCCTTCACTATCCGAATTAATTAAAAAACACTGTTTATAATTATCTCCCTCGCTTTTCGCTACGTAAAATATTATACATTGCCGATTCAAAACCTTCGCTCATGTAAGGAGTTGGACTCAATAACATTTTCCCCTCTCTATCGATTAAATAAAATGTTGGAAAAACCTTAATCTTAAAATCAGAAACTATTTTTTTATCCTTATCAGAAAACAGAATATCCCAACGCTCGTGAATGGTATCATCCCAAGAAGCTATAAAATCCTTATCCTCTTGGTTGAATACAATCACAACATTTAAATTACGAGTAAATTTCCCATAAAAATTACGCAGCGACTTTAACTCATTATAAACCGATGTTCCGTAGGTTGTACAAAAACCAACCAAAACATACTTTCCTTTATAATCGTCTATATTAACTGTTTTACCATTTTTATCTTCTAAAATGATACTTGGAACATCAAACCCTTTATGCAAATATGTCAGGTATGAATATTGCTCATCGCAAATTTGGCCGTTAATATCAATTTTAGATATCTGCTTTATCTCTAACAACAGATTCACCAAATAATTAAAATCTAGCTCATCATAAACAGAATAATAAGCAATAGCTTTTACAAGAAAAAGTTCTGCCAAAAAATCGCATTCAAACTCCTTATTTGCAATAGTTAATAATTTAGAGACACCCTCTTTATTCCAAAACGAGTATCTAATTTCTTTATTCAGCTTACTTACCGAACTATTTAGAATATTATCGATATAACAATTTAGCAATTCGCCATAGCCAATGTTTTTAACACCTTCATTATATAACTTTAGAACTGCCAAAGTATTATTTTTATAATTCTCGCACTTAAACTTATATTTCAGAAGTGTTATTTTCGACAACTTAAGTAAAGTAAAATACTTATCGTTATACCCTTCAAACTCATTGTTAAGATTATCAATTTTTCTGCTAATAGCACTTAATGGCTGATGCTCTTTTAAAGCCAATGTACACTCGGCATAAACCTGCAAAAAACGATAATCGAATTTATTAACAATATTATTTAAAAGGTAATTGTCGGGGTTTATAAAACGAGCAAACATCCGTTTATATTCGAAAAACGGATTAAAACGATCTTGATCCGAAATCTCAATTAGTGGAGGTAACAGCAGCTTATAGTCTTTGTTTGGAGACGCTGTAAAATAAACTTCCAACTGTCCAACTCTAAAAAACACCTCCTTAGCTTGGTCAATATCTACACTACAATTAAAAGCGCCATTATTATCGCACACAACTTCGGCAACAACGCTTTCTGTATTAACAATACCATTAGTAATGGTAATAAACTGAAGTTTTTTCCCCGCGTACAACGAATCAACTCCACTAAAAGTGGTTAATTGCGAAAAAACATTAGTGCTAAAAGATAGTAATGCACATAAAAGAAAAACAAACCTAGCCACTATAAAATTGTATTATTAAACTATATCGTCTTTGGTAATTTTCATCCCCTTAGGAATAAACATAGAAACATCGCCATTATGACGAACAATATCTCTAACAATTGTAGAATTTATTGGAGTGTGTTCTGGCACAGTAAGTAAAAAAACCGACTCAATGTCACCTTCCATAGCTTTGTTCACTTGAGCAATGGCACGTTCGTATTCAAAATCGGCAGCTGTACGCAACCCTCGCAAGATATATTTTGCATTTACACTTCTACAAAAATCAACGGTAAGACCCTGATAAGAAGTAACCTCAACCTTAGGTTCGTTGGCAAAAACATCTTTTATCCAGTTAACACGTTTCTCTAATGCAAAAAAACCCGACTTGTTTGAATTGTAGCCAATTGCAATAATAACTTTATCAAACATGCTTAACGATCGTTTAACAATTGATTCGTGTCCTAATGTAAAAGGATCAAAAGACCCTGGGAAAATAGCTATACGTTCCATTCCTTAATTTTTATTGGTCGAAGATAATATTTTTTTGTGTGACAAGCTGAATTTATACTCAAAGCATTGCCTCTAGCTCTTAATAAGAAAACATAATGGACATATGTAATAATTCTATGTAACTTCAAATCTATTAATTATAAAAACATACTATTATGAAAAAAAACATGGGAACTACCGACCGCACATTACGAATAATAGCAGCTGTAGTAATTGCAGTTTTATTCTTCGCCGAGATTTTAACAGGTACATTAGGAATTATCTTACTAGCTTTTGCCTTTATCCTTTTTTTAACCAGCTTAACTGGCAACTGTCCTTTATACCCAATTCTGGGAATGAATACCTGTTGTAAAAAGAAAGACAAAGAGTAATATTACAACTTGTGGTATTAGATAAAAATGGTTTAAAAGCAATTATTTTTCTCTAATACCTTAAAAGCTATCCACTCAGATCAACCTATTAAAAACACTGTTCGTCAAATAAATAGCAACACACCTGCTATATTATAAGGAGTACAGTAGAAAATCGAATTGTTTTTTTACCTTTGCACCCTTAAACAACCAGTCCCTAAAAGTAGGGCACATATCCCGGGAGGGATGTGAAAACGAAGAAGATAACAAATGATTAGATTTGATGAACTAAAGCTAAGCGAATCGGTATTAGCAGCGATAAGCGAGATGGGTTACGTAGAGCCATCACCCGTACAAGAGCAAACAATACCGTTTTTATTAGAAAACGACAGTGACATTATCGCCCTTGCCCAGACCGGGACAGGAAAAACCGCTGCTTTTGGATTACCAGCAATCGAAAAAACTAACCTGAACAATAAGAACATACAGACTTTAATTCTTAGTCCTACAAGAGAATTAGGTATGCAAATTGCAGGTGAGTTAGAGAAATTCTGCAAGAACCTGCCAAAAATTAGAATTGTAGCTGTTTATGGTGGTGCGCCAATCGAAAAACAGATTAGCGAACTTAACCGAGGAGCTCACTTTGTGGTTGCCACTCCAGGAAGAATGGTAGACCTTATTAAAAGAAACAGAATTGATATTTCGGCTATTGACCGCGTTGTTCTTGACGAAGCGGATGAAATGCTAAATATGGGTTTTAGAGACGATCTTGACTTTATTCTAAGTAAGACTCCAGAGTCTAAATGTACATGGTTATTTTCGGCAACAATGCCTCGCGAGGCTGAGATGATTGCCAAAAATTACATGAAAGACCCACACAAAATTACTGTTGGAGCTAAAAATGCAGGTACAGACAATGTACACCACGTGTACTACCAAGTGCAAGCAAGAGACAGATATTTAGCACTTAAACGTGTTGCCGACATTAATCCCGACATCTACGGTATTATTTTCTGCCGTACTCGTCAAGAGACTAAAGACATTGCAGAGAAGCTAATTAAAGATGGATACAATGCTGATGCACTTCACGGAGACCTTTCGCAGGCTCAACGTGATATGGTTATGCGTCGTTTCAGAATTAAAAACCTGCAAATGCTTGTTGCTACCGACGTAGCTGCTCGTGGTATCGATGTTACCGACCTTACACATGTTATTAACTATAACCTACCCGACGATGTTGAGAACTATACTCACCGTAGTGGTAGAACAGGTAGAGCAGGTAAGACAGGGGTTTCTATTAGTATTATCCATAGCCGCGAGAATGGTAAGATTCGCCAGATTGAACGCACTCTTCAAAAGAAATTTGAATGTGCTAAAATTCCTGGAGGAAAAGAGATCTGCGAAGTTCAGCTTTATCACTTAATTGATAAGATGACTAGCACTGAAGTTAACCAAGAGCAGATTGAACCATTTATGGAACGTGTAATGGAGAAAATTGGCGACCTTTCGAAAGAAGAAATCGTAAAAAGATTTGTTTCTGCCGAATTTAGCCGTTTCCTTGACTACTACAAAAACGCTCCAGACCTTAACATTTCTGTTAGAGAAGGCGGAAGAGAAGATAGAGGCGAAAGAAGAGACCGTGGCGAACGTGGCGAACGTGGCGAGCGTACTCGTAGAGACAGAGGCGAAAGAAGCGAACGCGGTGGATTTGAACGCAGAGAATACAACGGAAACTTTACTCGTTTCTTTGTTAGTCTTGGTGAAAAAGATGGTGTTAACAAGCGCGACCTTATTGGCATTATTAACCAAACAACAAAAAACAGAGATATTGCTCTTGGTAAAATTGACGTAATGAGAAACTTCTCATTCTTCGAAGCCGACAAAGCTGCTACTAAAGAAATTCTTAAATCGTTTCAAGATGCATCGCATGGCGACCGTAAACTTACTGTAGAAGTTGCCGAAGACAGAGCTAAATCATCGGCTCCTCGTAGAAGAGAAGGTGGCGCTCCTTCTGGCGATCGTAACAGAGACTTTGGTGGTAAAAGAAAAGACTTCCGCGATGGTGGTTTAAACAGACCTCGCAGACGTAACAAATAATAATATTACTCTATAATACTTAAGCCTCATCTGGAAACAGATGGGGCTTTTTATTTACGTATACTATACAATAGTAAACCATAGCATAAAACTTTAAATAGCTAACACCTTTTTAATAAGCAAAAACAACATAAGCTTAATATTATATAAGATCAACAAAAGTTATAGTTGTTAACTTATACCAAAGCTAAAAATATTAGTATTGCTATTAAGAATTAAACTAATATCACAACATAAATAAGAACCAGCAAACGTGTTTAAATAATTAAATCTAATATTCTGCCTTAAATACAAAGGCAAAAAAAAGGTGCTTTTATATGTTACATTACTCTGGAGCTACTTTGTATCAATTATTTTACAAAAATTATAACCGAGCGCCAAGCAACTCTAACCGAGTGGCCGACAACTTCAACCGAGTGCCAAGCAACTCTAACCGAGCGACCGACAACTTCAACCGAGCGCCAAGCAACTCTAACCGAGCGACCGACAACTTCAACCGAGCGACCCAACATTGCTAATTTATGATGTTTATTTAAAAAAGAGAAAAAGCTGCTTGCTACAGTATACAACGAATAGAGACACTTTTAATAATATTCACAAAAGAAATATTTGGGAGCGCAAAAATAGCCAACCCATCTACATAAGTCAATAGTCTGATTAGGAAACTATTCGAATGGTGACATATATCACTATTGGCAAATTTTACAAGGTTAACATTTGCTATATAAATGAACAAAACATAACTTCAGTAACCATAATAAAACATATTTACTTACCTAAAAATAACAATTATTATGAACAGACTTTTTAATGGTTCCGACGCATCGTTTATATCGTTTGTAGAATATCGTAGAGGAACAATAGAAGCCGATTATGCAAGCTTCACTGCTTTTCACCCTAAGTTTAACGAAGAATATAAATCGCGTCTATTTGAATTATTAGACAAAGCTAGTAACACCAAAAGCGACAATGTTTATATTGACGAGCAAACGGAAGCAAACCAGCAGTTAGACGACCAAGCAAATGTATGTCGAAGAGTATTTCAGTCGGCTAAATTCTTTATTGAGGAGGCTTTTCCTAATAAGCCACGTATTCATAATCAGTTTGGCTTTAACGATTATCAAAGCAAAACTGCTACTCCCGAGAGATTGTATGTTTTTATGACCGACTTCTACGAGGTAGCTAAAACATATTCGGCAGAACTTATAGCTAATCAGTTTACTGCCGAAAAAATTGAAAATATTAAAGTTGAGCGCGATAAACTAAAACAACTAGAAATAGCATATAATAATAAACGCATGGAGCGTGGCGATGCTGCCGACAACAGAGTTGTTATTTTAAACGAACTGTACGAAATGCTTGCCTCCATTTTTAGAGCTGCCAAAGTAATTTTTGCAAACGATAGCAAAAAGCTGGAATTATATAAGTTTCCTGTAAAAACTTCGACTAAAGAGACCGAAACAGTTGATAACGAAGTTGAAGCTACACAAGAGTAAACCGTAGAGCACTCCATAAATTCAGGTTAATTAAGAGGGTATCGAAAAAGAGTAATAGTAGATACCCCCTTTACTATTAACAAAACATAAGCATATTAACATATATGTGTATTAATAAAGAGAACTTTAATGAAGAAGAATATTGAATGAATAAAAACACCGAATTAATAGCAAACATTATATTAATAACTATTGGAATAACCTGCGGAACAATATTTTTTATACTCGAAGAGAAAGACCTTAGCCTTGTATTTTTTGCAATTGCATTAGCAAGTATTCTTTATCAATTTTTAGGGGGTATTGGCGACAACAATAACTTTAACTTAGGAGCAATAAAATTTGGAGGAGCTGCAGCCATTTTAATTGGCTTTATGTATTTCTTAAAAGCAGTAGCCTTTGTTCCAAATGCCGAAGAACAGAAACTAACTATTAGCGAAAATAAGTGGATACCTATAAGCACCGAAACAGGAAAAACAATTAGCGTTACTATAAGTAATGGTAAAGAGACCAAAGTATTTCCAGACACTACATTAACAAAAGAAAGAGCATCGCACAGATTAGATGTATGTGAAGACAGTAAAGGCTACTTTAGAGTTAATGCAATGGGAGAAAATAACGAATGCGTAGGTTACTTTAAGTTGCCAAACTTAAAAACCGAAAGCCTATTCAATGATATAAAAATTGATGACGACGAAAAAAGAATACGAATATTTGAGCTTGATCCCGATGATAGTAACAAAGATTCGACAAACGATATTGAAGAATTAGATTTACCCTTCGAAATACAAGTCTTTAAAAAGTCTTTTTTTAAGATTCTTGTTGATGGAAAACCATTGATTAAAAAAAGCGAGGTGGTTCCAAGAACTGCATACTTAATTCCAATCTCTATTGATAAACTATATATAGCTTTCTTAGAGCAAGCCTCGAACGATATTAACGAAAAATACCCAAGAAGGTATTCTAAATGGCTAGTAAAAAGAATTAATAAAGAACTTTTGCTAACAAAAAACTAGAACAGACATAAAATAATTTTATTAAGATATAAGTACATTACTTATACTTTAAACTATAAGTAATCTTAGAAAGCGAGTAACAGAAAACCTCTGGAGCCCGCTTTCGTTATTTTTTAATAAAAATGAACCACCGACACATTAAAGTTTAATAAAAATAGTAAAAACCCATTTTGAACAAAATTAGTACAAACCGCTATAGGTTAATTATTTTGATAAGGTGGCTAATTCTTAACCTTTAACAAGGTGAATACTTTATTAAAATCTTCGCTTTTTATCTTAGATTTTTTAATACGTTACTACTATATTTAACAGACAAAAATCAACACCTAACTTAAATAAAATGAAAAAAGAGAACATTAATTCGAATCAGATTTTATTCTTATCAATTCTTTGTGGTTTATTCTTAATAGTTCTTCAGCTAACTTATATTATGGGAAGAGAAGATGGTTTGCTTAACACTTTAAATGCTTTTACAGAACACATACCTATTTATATTACAGTATTATTATGTTGTTTTTCTGCTGGAATGAGCTTAAGACATTTACATCTTAAGAAGATAAATTTATCAACCAAACAATACTATATAATTATTATACTTTGTATGTTATTATTCCCTATAGGACTATT
>JAFGOQ010000114.1 GCA_016926405.1 Bacteroidales bacterium | reverse complement strand
TATTAACTAGTAATAACCCTTGTAATAAAAATTGACGCTATGGAATCGTATAGTGATGTGTGGAAAAAGGTAAATCTATCGAAAAGCATTATGCTTGCAATGAGCGAAAGTGGTATAACAATGACAAGTTTGTCGTCTAAACTTGGTGTTTATCCTTCCACAGTTAAATATATTATGGAGAAAAATCGCGCATCGTTGCCTCGTTTAGTGCAAATGAGTAAGGCTTTAAATTTTAACTTTTTTAAGCTTTATGCCAATGCCCTTGAGATTAACGAACCAGTAGATTTTATGGTTGCCCAGCGAGACAACGAGATTGAAAGTTTAAAGGCCGAAATAGAGAACCTTAAGCAGCAGATAATGAAGAAAGATGTTGAGATAGATGTGCTGCATAAGGTGGTAGGGATGAAGGCGGAGTGAATCTGAATGTTTGTGATTTAGCAAAAGTTAAGTTCTTATTTTTCGCTTTTAGTTATGCAAGGCTTTTTAATAGTATTGTAAAGTATTATTTAGTGGGATAGTAGTTTTGTTAATAAACTGTTTTGGGTGCCTTAGTATTTAAAATTGTTGATATTTTTATAGCCAAAACAAAAGATATTTTAATATTAAACACTAAGGCTGCTACCATGAAATTATTTTACTTGTCAATAATTGCTTTGCTTCTTCTATCGTTTACTCCAAAACAGAACAACAATCCTTTTTTTGATGCTATTAAGAAAAACGATACTATTTCTGTTGTTAAGTTTATCGGTTTAGGAGTCGATTTAAATACTGTACATCCGTACGATAGTTTATCGCCTATTTGTTATGCAATAGAGCATAATGCAATGGGAGTAGCAAAAATTCTTAGTAATCAGCCTGAAGTTATTAAAGGTATTACAGCCAATCAGAATCCTTTACTTATGGCTATTGAGTACCGCGAGCCCGATTTTGCTGTTGAACTTATTAACAAAGGAGCAGACATTTTTTTAGCCGATAAAAATGGAAACCAGCCTATTCATTTGGCGGCAAAGTATAAAAGTAGAGCTGTTATTGAATTACTTCTTTCTAAAGGAGCTGATATTAACAGTAAGAATAACGACTGTTTTACTGCATTAGACTTTGCAATTATATCGAATAGTAAGTCGGTAATTGATTTGGTAAAAAGTTATGGAGGGCAAACATTCAAAAAAATATTGCCAAACACAATTGAAGGGCCTTTTTTTGAATATTCGGACAGTATAATACATGGTTATTATATTAAACACGATGCTAAAACAGCTAAAACTTATACTAGCGATACAACATTTAGCTCTATTGTAACAGTTGTACCCGGGTGGGATGGCGATAAAGCCATTTACGATATCTCGTTAAGTGGTAAAAGTAAATACAATTTTAATAAAGTATCGAAAATACTTGCTGTTGGCGATACGCATGGCGAGTATCAGCGTTTGGTTGATAATTTAATAGCTAACAGAGTTATTGATAAAAATTTGAACTGGATTTATGGCAATTCGCACCTTGTTTTAGTTGGCGATATTTTTGATCGTGGCGATAAGGTAACAGAATGTTTATGGCTTATTAGGAAACTCGAGAAACAGGCAGAAGAGGCAAATGGTATGGTGCACTTTGTACTTGGTAATCACGAGAGCATGATTTTAAGAAACGATATACGATATGTGGCTCCTAAATATTATAGTTTATGTTATAATTTGGGTGTCGATTTTAAGAGTATATATGCCCAAAATACTTTTATGGGAAAATGGTTACGTAACAAAAATGTTATTATTAAGATTAACGACATTATTTTTAATCATGCCGGAATATCGCAAAAACTGGTAGATTCGAAATATTCTATCGACGATATTAACAACAATATTACCGATATTTTATACTCGCAAAGCAAACTCGAACCAAACAATATTAAGTTACTTATGAGCAGCGATGGCCCAATTTGGTATCGTGGATATTTTAAAACCGATAGCTTAAATGTAAAGTCAATATTAGCTAATTACAGTGCTAACTATATTGTTGTTGGACACACCGAAGTAGACACCTTAGCAGCTATTAATAATTATCCTGTTATTGGTATTAATATTCCGCTTTGGAATAAGAGAGTACCTAATCAAGCTTTGTTAATTAAAAAGGGACGCTTTTATAGAGTAATAAATGGGGTGAAAAAAGAGAAGATTAAGATTAATTGAAAAAAAGAGGGTGTACAAAAACTAAATCAGACTGTCATCCTGAGTGTAGTCGAAGGATTGTTTCATTGAAAACAGAACGTTTCGACTACGCTCGACGTGACATCTAAATTTTTATTAATTGTTTTTGTACACCCTCATTGTTTAATTATTACTATATATAGTACATATATTTTAGTCCTGAAATTATTTAAAAACAATTTCGTCGGCAAAAATAAATGCTCCAAGGCCAGCACCAGGATGCCATTGTGGACAGACTTTTGGATTGCTTGCAACAACCTTAATTGCTTTTAACCAACGGAACGAGAAGTTCTTTTTAAATGTCTCAATGCTAACTTCGGTATTGGTATCGGCAACAGTGTTTTCTACTGTTCCTACCGAAACAAAGTCGGTGCCATTGTACGATATAAAAAACTCTACTTTGGTAGGCATAAATATCCACGAGCGGGCATCTTGAATAAAATTAACAGATATCTCGGTCATCGATTTGTATCTGTCGAAGTGTATCTCGGCATCTAAATCTTTTTCGTAAAAGCCTTGCCAATCGCCTGTTCTAAAATTATTTGAACCAGTAATACCGTCGATAAGAGCTTCGTTACCACCTGCCGAATATTGTTTGTGCCATGTGTTTGCTAATTTCACATGAATATTTGAGGGTGTCTTATAAAATTGCGAGTGTAATAAAACACTTTCGGCAGAATCGGTCTTTGCAACAAACTGAACAAAACATGAATTATTAATTGTAATAGGCTCGGTATACTCTTTTACTTCTGGTTTGTTAATAAAACCTTCGGGATAAAGAGTCTTTTTACCTATGTAATAATATACTTTAGCCGAAGTGTCGGCACATCCAAATTCAATAATTGTGCTATCAACAAATGTTCGTTTGGCATTCTTAATAAATGGAGCAGGAACAATTAGTTTATCATCGATTTTTGATATCGGTAGGCTCTCTTTTTTCACTCCCCACTGGTCCGATGGAGTAGTTTTCATCTTCATAATAAAAAGACCACCATTCATAATATCGTTGTGAGTGATGTATGATTTATTATACATCTTTTTATTAAGAGTAGCTGCTGAAATATATTTACGCTCGTCGCTTGAGTTACTCCAAATCTCGAATTTTTTACCATTCTCAAGATTTATTGCCACCTTGTCGAATATAGGACTTCCAATAGCGTATTCACCATTAGCCGGATTCACAGGATACAATCCCATGGCGCTAAAAACATACCATGCCGACATCTGACCACAATCTTCGTTGCCACAAAGTCCGTCGGGTTTGTTAGAGTATTGCTCTGCCATAATTTTGCGAACCATACTCTGTGTTTTCCATGGTTGCCCAACATAGTTATACAAATATGCCATGTGATGACTAGGCTCGTTGCCATGTGCATACTGACCAATTAGACCTGTAATATCCGATTGCTGACGACCAACAGTTTTAGTTGTAGCAGAAAACATAGAGTCTAACATAGTTGCAAATTGGTTGTTTCCGCCATGCATATCAACTAAGGTGTTAATATCTTGAGGAGCGTAAAAACTATATTGCCACGAATTAGCTTCGGTGTAATTAAAGTCTACTTCGCGTGGATCGAAAGGGTTTTTCCAAACATTATTAAGCTTTGCTCGCATAAATTTCGATTGAGGGTCGAAAACATTTTTGTACGATTGGGCTCTTACAATAAAGCGGTTGTAAATATCGTCTCGGCCCATTTTCTTAGCCACCTTAGCAATACACCAATCGTCGAAGGCGTACTCTAAAGTTTTTGAAACACTCTCGGCATCGTCGCTAATAGCGATAAATCCGTTTTCCTTGTATTTATCTAATCCCAACTTATTTTGATCGGCACTATTAACCATTGCAGCCAACAAAAGCGAATCGTTTTGTGTGTATATTCCCTTTAAATAAGCATCGGCAATAACAGGTATTGCATGATAACCAATCATACATCCAGTGTAATTGCTGGCAAGTTCCCAAATAGGGATTATACCTCCCGACTTGTACTGCGAGATAAATGTTTTAACAAACTCTTTTGTTCGGTTTTGCTCTACTAAAGTGTATAGCGGATGAGTAGCACGATAAGTATCCCACAGCGAAAATATGGTGTATTTTTCACCATCGGTAGATTTTTGTATCGATTTATCCATTGCTCGGTATCTTCCGTCTACATCGGTTAAGGTGTTTGGAACAATCATGGTGTGATAAAGAGCAGTATAAAAAGTTTCGAATTGCTCAGGTGTTCCTCCTTCGACAAAAATTTTCTTTAGTTGCTTATTCCAAGCCAATCTACTTTCGTCTAATATCTGATTAAACGATTTGTTGGTAGCTTCTTTTAAGAGATTGTTTTTTGCACCATCTATATCAACCGACGATATTCCAACTTTTGCAATAATTTCTTTTATAGTATTATCGAAATGTAACGAAGAGATGATGTTTTTTCCTTCAACATGTTTTTGTCCTTTAACCAAAGTGTCGTTAACCGAAATAGAATACTCTTTTATTGGTGCCGAAAGAGTAGCGTAGAAGTAAACAACCTGATCTTCTGCCCAAGCCTTACTTTGGCGCATTCCGGCAATAGTTGTATCGTTAATTATTTTAAATGACGACTCAATAACAAAGTCGCGATGTTGCAAATCAATTATCAAACCAGGCTTCACAGGTTTTTTGAAAGAGTATTTATGAATACCAACTCTATTAGTTGATGTAAGCTCGACATTAACATTGTATTTATTAAGTTTTACGCTGTAATATCCAGCCGAAGCTTTTTCGTTTTTCTTATCAAAATCCGATCGGTAACCATCTTTTTTATTATCGCCTCTATATAGAGGAGTGTCGCCATCGATAGGCATAAAAAGAATATCGCCGTAATCGGAAACACCAGTTCCGCTAAGGTGAGTGTGCGAGAAACCGTATATAATAGAATCGGAATAGTGATATCCCGAACAACCATCCCAGCCCTCAAGACGAGTATCGGGACTTAATTGCACCATTCCGAATGGATAAACAGCACCAGGATAGGTGTGTCCATGGCCGTCGGTTCCAATAAATGGATTAACATAGTCAATAGGTTGTTTCTTGTTACAACTCGATAGTAATAGAGCTGTTAAAAGCAATGGTGCAATTAATTTTTTCATTATTTGTATTTTTTATTTACCGCTAAGAGACAAAGATAATAATCTTATTAAGTAACTATTTTTGGTCTTAGCGTTTTTGCGGTGTTTATAGTTATTCTTACCCTCGATTGGTTGGTATTGAATGAATTGACTCGGCGAATATTAGTGCTGATGGAAATTTTATTTCTTCAATAAGTCCCATATAAGCCCAGCAGCACCAAGTACAGCCGCATGATGTTCATCGAGAGCCGAAGGCAAAATATTTACTTTGTTTTTAAAAATTGTCAACATGTTTTGCTCCATGTGTCGCTTAGTAGGATTAATTATGTAGTCGCCCGATTTTGCTAATCCTCCAAATAAAAATATTGCTTGCGGACTGAATAGAGCAACCGTATTTGAAAGACTCTTACCCAGCATTTCTCCTGTATATTCAAAAGCATTAAGGGCTATTTTATTGCCATTTGTAGCAGCAATGTAAATATTATGGGCGGTAATTTCTTTTTGTAGTAATTCGGTAACATCATTGCTGTTTTCTGATGTTTCAACCAACTGTTTAACAGTACTCACAATTCCAGTTGCCGACACATAAGTTTCTAAACATCCTTTTCTGCCACAACCACACTGTCGGCCATTATCTTCAACAATTGTGTGGCCAAGTTCTCCTGCAAAACCATCGTTACCATATAACACTTTACCATCGACAACAATTCCGCTGCCCAGACCAGTGCCTAGGGTTACAACAATAAAGTGTTTCATGTTTTGTGCGCCACCAAATACCATTTCGCCAATGGCAGCTGCATTAGCATCGTTTGTAAGACGAACAGGAATATCGAAATACTCCGAAAACATATCTACTAAAGGAATTACTCCTTTCCACTTTAAATTAGGAGCAAATTCAATGCTTCCTGAGTAGTAATTACCATTAGGAGCACCAATACCAATTCCTAAAAGCTTGTAATTATTCTCTGAGCAGCTTCTCTTTATGTCCGATGAGGCTTCTTTAACAAAGTCGATAGCCTCTGAGAAAGAGGCTGTTTTAAGAGATAGTTCGTTTATAATAGCACCCGATTCGGTGATAAACGATATTATTATATTTGTTCCGCCGATATCGATACCAGCAACAATTTTATTATCCATTTTATTTGGTAAAACATAGAGACAAGTGATGCCTTGTCTCTACCAGATTATTATTTAATAGTTTTTTTAACAATATGTCCTTTCCAACCATAGTAAGCCAGATAAACATAGCAAATGGCGGGGATGAAAAAGGCATGATGATATCCACCCAAAATATCGGCAGTAACACCCATTAGTAGTGGAACTATAGCACCTCCTAGAATCATCATAACCAACAACGACGATCCTTGACTTGTGTATTTACCCAGATCTTTAATGGCAAGGGTAAATATGTTAGACCACATTATAGAGTTAAACAAACCAATGCTAAGTATTGTCCACAGTGCAATCTTACCATTTGTAAGCATAGTAATAAAAAGAAGGCCTATAACTATTAACGAGAACATCATTAGAGTACGTGCAGGTTTCGATGCACCAAGTTTAAAGGCTAACAGATTAAGTATAATAAATATTCCAAAAGGAGCAACGTCGGTGAAATTTATTCCGTTCTCGAGCCATATTGCACCATAAATTGCGCCAAAGGCAACAATGGCAATACCAATCATTGATGCTACTTTCTTGTTCTGATTTTTCATGTCGCTAAGCGATACTGCACCTAAGAAGCGACCAATCATTGCTCCACCCCAGTATAGTGCTAGATACGATTTTGCAATCATTTCGTTATATCCAAGTAGCTCGTGCATAAAATTTATAAGCACACTGCCTATACTAACTTCGCCACCTACATACATAAAAATAGCAACCATACCAAGAATAAGATGGCGATTGCGTAGGGCTCCCATTCCTTTAACCTCGTCGACAGTACGGTGAATTTCTGGAAGCTTAGCCTGATAAATAACAAATGCTAACACAAGAAACAGACCTGTGAAAATCATGTATGGTAACTGAATGCCTAATGCCGAAATTGTTTGACCAGCCTCGGTTGTAATAGGATTTCCTAATTTATTTAAAAGAGGCTCGCCCCATTTAGCGAAGTAATGAAACACTAAATATCCACCAATAATAGGTGCTAGTGTTGTTCCCAGCGAGTTAAATCCTTGCGATAGGTTTAATCGGCTCGATGCAGTGGCTGGTTTGCCTAGTATTGCTACATAAGGATTTGCTGCAATTTGTAAAAGGGTAAAGCCTAGTCCTAAAATAAACAAGGCTAATAAAAACAGGCTGTATATTTTTAATTCGGCAGCAGGATAAAATAACAGTGTTCCTAGTGATGAAATTATTAATCCAGCCACAAGACCATTTTTATATCCAATTTTTGATATTGGATCTTGCTTAAGGCTAAGTAAGAAGTAAACTAGTGAGCCAACAAAATATGCAGTAAAGAATGCAAATTGCACGAACATTGACTCGGCTCTGCTTAAGTCGAAGGCTTTTTTTACAAAGGGGATTAAGATATCGTTCATACAAGTGATAAATCCCCACATAAAGAATAGGGTAGTAAGAACAATTAGCGATTTTGTATAGTTTTTTTCTTGCATAGCAGTAATTTTAGGTTTAGATCAGAAAAATACAATGGTTAACCTTATTTAACAAATATTAGTTAACTTAAAATCAGTACCTGATGTAAGATATTTAACAGAAATAACAAAATACACACATTGCAATTATTACACTTAGTCATACTATCTGGCAAATTCTATCAATTTAATATTTAATAGTATCTTTGCAGCTGAGTTGTGTGCAATTCAAATCAGTGAGAAACTAAAAAAATCAAAATATATGGATAAGTGTTCTTTTTGTGGACGTTCCGAGAAAGAGGTTGGGCTTTTGCTTACAGGTAAAACAGGGTTTATCTGCGATAGCTGTGTTGCAAGTGCCAACGAAATATTATTTAATGAGGCCGAGTCGAAGAGTGATTTTTCGATGGATGGCGTTCAGGTAAAAAAACCTGCAGAGATTAAAGCTTTTCTTGACGAATATATTATTGGTCAGGATGAGGCTAAAAGATATATGTCGGTAGCTGTTTATAATCACTATAAGCGTATTATGAATCACGACAAGACTGGTGATGTTGAGATTGAGAAATCGAATATTATTATGGTGGGCGAAACAGGTACAGGAAAAACACTTATGGCAAAAACAATTGCTAAAATGTTACATGTTCCGTTTACCATTGTTGATGCTACTGTACTTACCGAGGCTGGTTATGTGGGCGAAGATATCGAGAGTTTGTTAACGCGTCTTCTGCAAGCTGCCGATTACGACGTTGAAGCAGCCGAAAAAGGTATTGTTTTTATCGACGAGATTGATAAAATTGCTCGTAAGGGCGATAACCCTAGCATTACTCGCGACGTTTCGGGCGAAGGTGTACAGCAAGGTTTACTAAAGCTATTAGAAGGATCGGTTGTTAATGTACCACCACAAGGCGGTCGTAAACACCCTGATCAGAAGATGATTCCTGTGAATACTAAGAATATTCTTTTTATAGCAGGAGGAGCTTTCGATGGAATTGATCGTAAAATTGCTCAACGTTTGAACACTAAATCGGTTGGTTATTCGGCTTCAAAAGAGAATGATGTTATTGAAAGAGATAATATGCTTCAGTATATTGCTCCTCAGGATTTAAAATCGTTTGGTCTTATTCCCGAGATTATAGGTCGTCTACCTGTTCTTACTTTCCTTAATCCACTTGATAAAGAGATTCTTCGTTCTATTCTTACTGAACCTAAAAACTCTATCATTAAGCAGTACGTAAAGCTTTTTGAACTTGATGGTATTAAGCTTAATATTGAGGAAGATGTTTATTCGTACATTGTTGATAAAGCTGTTGAATACAAACTTGGAGCACGTGGTTTACGATCAATTTGTGAGGCTATTATGATGGATGCTATGTTTGATCTTCCTTCGGGAGATGAAAAAGCTCATACAATTACATTAGCCTATGCAACAGAACAGATGGAGAAAGCTAATCTTAAAAGATTAAAAGCGGCTTAAGACAGTATAATAAAAAATATTTAAAGGATTGTTCACTTTTTGAATGATCCTTTTTTTTGTTGAAAAAGAAAAGCTACCCACAAATGGATAGCTTTTAAGTAAAAGATTGTTATATAGTTGTTATTTCTTAACGTTTCTGATAAGAACTTCATCAATCATACCGTATTCTTTAGCTTCTGCAGATGTCATCCAATAATCTCTATCACTATCTTTCTCAATTCTATCGAAAGGATTTTTAGAGTGAGTAGCAATTATTTCGTAAAGTTCTTTCTTTAATTTTTGAATCTCGCGAGCAGTAATCTCAATATCTGATGCTTGTCCTTGCGCGCCACCCATAGGTTGGTGAATCATTACTCTAGAATGTTTAAGAGCCGATCGTTTTCCTTCTGCGCCAGCACAAAGCAATACAGCACTCATTGAAGCTGCCATACCAGTACAGATAGTAGCTACATCAGACGATATAAATTGCATAGTATCGTAAATACCTAATCCCGCATAAACTGATCCTCCAGGAGAGTTAAGGTAAATCTGAATGTCTTTATTAGGGTCTGTCGACTCTAAAAACAACAACTGTGCTTGAATAATATTAGCAACATAATCGTCGATAGGAACACCAAGAAAAATGATTCTATCCATCATTAATCTAGAGAATACGTCCATTGTAGCAACATTAAGTTGACGCTCCTCAATAATAGTAGGAGAGATGTAACTTCCGTAAACCGATGTGTATTTGTCAAGCGAAGTACTGCTAATGCCGCAGTGTCTGGTAGCGTATTTTTTAAATTCGTCGTTATTATTCATAATTATTTTTTTACGTATTACACGAATATAAAAAAAATCCGATTAACAAATCGGATTTTTTTAGTGTATATGATAAGTAAATTTCTTACTGTTGGAAAAATTTACCAAACTCTTCGCGGCTAATCTCTTTTTCTTCAACTTTAATAGCGTCTTTTACATAAGCCACTACTTTGTCTTCGTAAGCACGTTCGTACATTTTCTTAACCTGCTCTTGGTTTTTAAGAATCTCTGAAGAGAATTGAGTAAGTTGCTCGTCAGTTAAGTCAAACATTCCGTACTGAGCAAATTGTGATGCAGTGATCTCTTTTGCTAGTTCAATAATGTCTTTATCTTCAACTTTAAGCTCTTGCTCTTTAATAATGGTATCCTTAATCATTTGCCATTTGAAATCTTCGGCGAATAATGGGAATTCTTTTTCAATTTGTTCCATAGTGAATTTACCCTCGTTCATTGCATGCAACCAACGCTTAAGGAAGTTTTCTGGTAGATTAAATTGAATTTTATTAACAAGCTTCTCTTTAATGTCTAAAGAAAGTTTGTAGTTTGTATCTTTAATAAGGTTTCCGCTAATTTCGGCAATAACTTTATTGTTGTACTCTTCTTCAGAGTTAACAACACCTTCGCCATAAATTTTGTCGAAAAGCTCTTGGTTAACTTCAGCATTTTGGAAACGAGTGATTTCTGAAATAGTAAAGCGGAATGTACCATTAACATCTTCAGTCTCTTCTTTTTTCATTCCAAGAACAGAAGCTAATTGGTAATCTTCAGTGAAAGCTTTTCTGATATCGAAATCGATAATATCTTCAACTTTAGCACCAATAAATTGCTTAGTAATTTCTTCGTCTTTAATAGAGTCAACCGAAATAATAGAATCTTCAACAACAATTTCGCCGTCAATTTGCTCTAATTTACCAGTAACTCTTTCGTTTTCTTCAATTGTGTCAACTTTAACAAATTCACCAAAACGACGAGTCTGATTTTGGATAAATCCATCTTTCATATCTTGGTCGATAGCGATATTGTATAAAGTAACTTTATCTCTTTTCGATAGTTTAATTTCGATAGCAGGAGCTAATCCAAGATCGAAAACAAATTCGAAATCCGATTGAGTATCCCAATCAATCTCTTTTTGTAATTCTTCGTTTGGAAGAGGTTCGCCAAGGATATTAACTTTTTCTTCTTTAATATGGTTGTTGATACCATCAAGAACAAGCTTATTTACCTCTTCGATAAGAACAGGCTTACCATACATTTTTTTAACTAGACCTGTTGGTACCTTACCCGGACGGAAACCGTCAATACGAGCTTTTTTCTTGTAGTCGTTTAATGTGCTTTCTACCTTCTCGGCATAGTCTTCCTTAGAAATTTGAATCTTAAGGACAGCATTTAACTCATCAATAGTTTCTCTGGTAATATTCATCAGTCGTGTTTTAAAAGAGAAGTAAATATAATAATTAATATATTTTAAAAAACCGCCAATCCTATTTTGCGAATAGGTTTGAGCGGCTTCTAAATTTTTGTTTTGTGCGGATGAAGGGACTCGAACCCCCACGCCTCACGGCACTAGATCCTAAGTCTAGCGCGGCTACCAATTACGCCACATCCGC
>JAFGOQ010000113.1 GCA_016926405.1 Bacteroidales bacterium | reverse complement strand
TTTTCGAGGCACATTTTTTCCTTAGGGTGGTTTAGAAGAAATTATTTGAGCCATTTTTTTCTGGGGCGATTTATTGCTTTTTCTGTAGAGTAATTGGAATAAGATTTTGTGTTATTATTTATAATCACTATAAATAAGTATATTTGTACAAAACTTATACTATGATATTTCAGAAACAACAAAAGTTAGCCGACGTTATTCATAAAGATTATAATCTGCTTCGAATAATTAATCGTTTTGGAATTAAGCTTGGATTTGGCGATAAGAGCATAGCCGAGGTTTGTTTAATGAATAATATTAACACCGATTTTTTTATCGAGATACTTAATATTTTTCACGATCATAGTTATTTCCCTAAGCGTAACTTAAAGGCTTTCTCAATGGAGACTATTATTAGTTATCTATCGAAAACACATAGCCATTATATTGATACTATATTGCCCGAAATAGAGAGCATGATAAAGCTTGTTGTTGATTGTAAAGCAACTGATAAGCCTGCATACAGTATGATTTTTAAGTTCTTTAACGATTATAGAATGGAGATGCGCGAGCATGTTCGTCGCGAAGAAGAGATTGTTTTTCCTTTTTCGTTTTTAATTGAAGAGTCGTTTGTTAATGGTTCTGTTTCCGAAAATTTAAGAGCCAAATTGAATGAATTCTCTATTAGCGATTATTATCGCGATCACGAAGATATTGAAGAAAAGCTGTTCGATTTAAAAAATATCATAATTAAATATTTACCCGAACCCGACGATAATAAAGTGTGGCACAATATTCTTAACGAACTATTTCTTTTGGAAAAAGATATGAACGACCATACAAGAATGGAAGATCTTGTAATGGTTCCTAAGATTATTGAAATGGAGAAAAAATTGAGGGAGGATTTATAGATGTCAGCTATTAGTGTTTCAATAATAGAGTCGGGTTTTGTTATCAGACAAGGATTGATATCGTTGCTTTCTAGGTTTCACGATATAGAAGTGCAGAAAGTGTACGATAGTTTCGACAATATTGTTGAATGTATTACCTCGTGCGACACCGATATAATTATTGTTAATGCTTCGTTAATTGATAGCGATACACTATCGAATTTAATAAAAACCGATGCTCGTTTAGTATCTAATAAACTTATATTATTGTCGCAATTTAACCCTGGAGTCGACTTGCAATCGGCAGTTAAAGGGGTTTGGTTATATAATCAGTCGGAATCGGAGATTATTGAGAGTGTTAAGGCTTTGCTTGCCGAAAGCGATAATAATTTATCGAATAACGAGGATGTTTTAAGTAAGCGCGAACAAGATACTTTGCGATTAATAGCCTTGGGATTGACACAAAAAGAGATTGCCGATAAGTTGTTTATTAGTACTCATACAGTTGTTTCGCACCGCAAAAATATTACCCGTAAGCTTGGTATTAAAACTGTTTCGGGGCTTACTGTATATGCCATTCTTAACAACTTAATTACTATGGATGAGATTAAGGAGTAGTGTTGATAAATAATTGATATAAAAAAATAACGAATTATAGATTGTCTATAATTCGTTATTTTTTTTCTGATTAGTAGTTATATAGAGATTAAAGCTCTACAGTTAAGCTCATATCTAAACTCTTTACTTGGTGTGTAAGTGCTCCTACCGAAATAAAGTCGACACCACATTCGGCATAGTCTCTAATTGTTTCAATAGTAATTCCGCCCGACGACTCAACTTCAACAGCACCATTAATTAATTTTACCGCTTCAATAGTTTGTTCGGGAGTGAAATTATCAAGCATAACTCTGTCAACACCGCCATGATTTAAAACTCTACGAACATCATCAATCGATCTGGTTTCTACTTCAATTTTCAGATTCTTGTTGTTTTCTTTAAGATAAGAGATAGCCGAATCGATAGCTTTTTCTATTCCGCCAGCAAAATCAATATGGTTGTCTTTAAGCATTATCATGTCAAACAATCCAAATCGGTGGTTTGTGCCACCTCCAATTTTCACAGCCTCTTTTTCGAATATTCTGAAACCAGGAGTGGTTTTGCGAGTGTCTAAAATTTTAGTTTTAGTTCCTTTAACAGCCTCAACATATTTTCTAGTTTGAGTTGCAATACCGCTCATGCGCTGCATAATGTTTAAAACTAATCGCTCGGCCGATAAGATAGATATCTCAGAACCCTCCACAGTAAAAATTAATTTACCAGGCTCAATAGTATCGCCATCCTTAAGCAGAGGAGTAAATTTTAGCGACGAATCTAATTTTGCAAATACCTTTTCTGCTACTTCAATACCAGCAATTACTCCATTATCTTTAGCGGTAAGTTTGGCCACACCCATTCTTTTTGGGTTTAAACAACAAAGCGATGAGTGGTCGCCATCGCCTATATCTTCGCTTATTGATAAATCAATACATTTATCGAAAAGATTGCTATTCATTTTTATTTTCAATTCTTAACAAGTGAATTTTTTTATTTTCTTTTTCTCCTTTTAACAAAAAGTAAACTCTGTACTCTATATTATTACTAACATAATTGCCAATAGCAAAGTTGGTTCCATTACGATTGCCTTTGTGAACTATTTTAAAAGAGGTAGGCTTATTATTGTCGAAGAATTTTTTTAGTAAAACAGTAGCTTGCGAACGGCTAAAAATGTTTTCGTTGTCAAGCAGTGTCATCTCTATCTGATCGTTTAACGAAAGAGATAATTCTTTAGAGTCGCCTTTTTCAAATGCGTTTGAAACTTTAGAGATTATTTCATCTTGGGCAAAGATATTAGAAAAGAGCATCCCGAAAACGAATGCTAAAACTATCTTTTTGTATTTAATAAAAGGAATCATAATTGTATCTTTTATTTGAAGCTGCTAAGGTACAAATTTTATAATTATCAGAGATACATCAATAATCGTTATTTGAATTACCATAATAACCATTCTAAACATGTAAATTGTATGATAGAAAACAAATTGCCATATTTACATTAATTATTTATAATATATTTTAATAAGTTAATAAGGTTGTTTTTTATAGTTAGTTGTTATGAAGATTAAAATTATTGCAATAGGCAAAACAGATAAAGAATATTTAAAAGAGGGTATCGATATCTATTTTAATAGATTAAAGCATTATATAAATTCCGAATTTGTTGTTATTCCCGACATAAAAAATACTCGTAAAATGGATGAGAATCAGCAGAAGCAGAAAGAGGGAGAGTTAATTCTTCAGTCGGTTTCTAATTCCGATATTTTATGTTTGTTAGACGAGAATGGCAAAGAATTTTCGTCGGTAGGTTTTTCCGAATTTATTAATCAGAAAATGGTTTCGGGAATAAAAACGTTGGTTTTTGTAATTGGTGGTCCTTACGGCTTTAGCAAAGAGGTAAAGGAGCGTGCAAATCAAAAACTATCACTATCAAAAATGACCTTTTCGCACCAGATGGTACGTTTATTGTTTACCGAACAACTTTACCGAGCATTTACAATATTAAAGGGCGAGCCTTATCACCATGTGTAGATATAAATAAGAAGTATTTGAATAATAAGTTGGCGCTTTAACTATTGAATTATATGTTTTTTATGGCAATAAAAGTCAATTACAGTAGATGAAAAATAGAATCTCTCTAAGCACAAAGGTAGTCTTGTCGATAGTTTTTATGGCATTGGCATGGTGGATATTAACACAACAGACTGCCATCTATCGTTATTCCGATACCAAAGCAGATCATATTCAGAAGTTTATTCTGAAAAAGCAGTCGGAGTTAAATAAGAGTCTTGCTCTTTTTAAGGAGCTTTATTATTCGTCGGATGTTGATGATAAGCTATTAGAGAAAAAATTGTTAGCCGATTTAAGTAATCAGGATGTTACTGTTTGTGTTTATAAAAGAGACTCATTAATTTTTTGGTCTAAAAACAGCAATATAACCGAGATAAATAATTTAAATCATCTGCCTGGCGGAAAGTTCTTTTGCCACGATAAATCGTGGTATCTCTCGGAGCATCTGCATTTAGATTCAATTTATATATCGGTTAATTTTAAGGTTAAAAAGGATTTTATTTATCAGAATAATATTCTGAAGAATAGTTTTAACGATGATATAAAATTAAGTCCTGAATGTGTTATTAGTAAAGACAGAAAGATTGAACCAAATATTTATGGAAACAACAATGAATATCTTTTTTCTGTTACTATTCCCAATTCGTGGAACCTTCCAGCTGGTTTAGAAAATCTGTTTTTTGTTCTTTTTGTTTTTACAATTATTCTCGCTATTTACCTGTTTTGGTGTAGTATAGAAAAATTGAAAATTAGTTTTTCTGCAAAAATTGCAATAATAACTATAGGAGTTTTAGTGTTTCGTTTTGTCACTCTTTTTAAAGGGTGGCCAATAACAATTTATCAGTCGCAATTATTTGATCCTGGAATTTATGCTAGTTCTATAGTAAATCCCTCTTTGGGCGATTTGTTTATTAATGCAGTTTTAACTCTTTCGTTGTTACTTATTGTCTATAATAGAGTTATTGGGTTATTAACAAAGAGAAAAGGAGTTGTTACTTCGTTTTTGTTTGCTGCTTTATTTATTGTTTCGGCGTGGGTTATTCATTATCTGTTTAATACTCTTATTGTAAATTCAACAAGCGATTTCTTAATGTACGATTTTGTGAAAATGAATTCTGTTACATTAGTTGGCTTTATTACTATGATATTGTTTCTTAGCTGTTTTTCGCTTGTGTCTAGAATAGTATCTGTAATTCTTTGTGCCAGAAACTCGCTTGAAGTTCTGATTTGGGGAACAGTTTTAACTTCGTTTGTTTGTGGAGTTTTTGCAGCTTTGTTTGGCTATTGGAATTTAGTAGTAGAGATAGGAATATTTGCAGTGTACTTTCTCTCTTTATTGTTTTTAACTAATAAAGGTATTACCTACGGATTTCGATTCAATCTTATACTTATTCCTATTCTTACATTTATTGGTGTTTTTCAAATTGTAGATAATCAGTATTACAAACAAGTAAGCGACTCCCAATTAATTGCTGGAAATCTTGCTAACGAGCGCGATGCTGTTTTGGAATCTATTTTGCCGCGCTTAACCACTAAATTAAAAAGCGATACATTATTACCAGCCTATTTAACAGATATTGACAAAAATACACAGGCAATTTATACCCATATTACTAATACTTATCTTAATGGTTATATCAATAAATACGATATTCAGATTACTGGTTGCTATAGCGAAACAAATCTTATAATCGATCAAGCTGGTAGGAGCGAGGGGTGTTATAGTTTCTTTAATGATATTATTAACCAATCGTGTATCGATGTTTATTCAAACAACTTTTACTATAATAACAATCATAATGGTAGAGTTAGTTACTTGGGAAGAGTTAGGTTTCCAATTTTAAATAGTAGTGATTCGGCAAATATCTATATTGAACTAGATAGTAAATTGGCTAATCAATATCTTGGTTATCCCGAATTGTTAATTCAAAATCCTAGAACAAATATTGCTCTGTCGAAAGGCTTTTCGTATGCCAATTATAATAATAAAAACTTAGTGGCTTTTAATGGCGATTTTGTTTTCCCAAAGTCAATAGATGTTCTTCGGAATGGTTCGCTAGCTACTAATAGCCACCGATTACACAACGGAAACTTGGAGTATATTTACGAAATTAATAGCGATAATTTAATAGTAATTATTAAGCCTTTTATTCTAGGATATAAGATTTTGTACTTGTTATCGCATCTTTTTATTGGGCTTTATATTATTTTTTTAATAATGTATTATAAGCCTTCGGTTGACGATATTTTAAGTTTCTTCAATAGCTTAAATGGTAGAATTAAAATTTCAATTATAGGAATTATTCTTTTTTCGCTTGCTATAACAAGTTATGGTACATTAAAATATATTACTTCAAATTATAAAAAGTACCATTTAGAGAGTATTAACGAAAAGGTTAAGTCTATTTTAATTGAGTTGAATCATAAGATAGATACACGAGGAGATGTTATAACCGAAAATAAAGAGTATTTAGATTTTTGGTTAGTTCAATTGTCGAATGTTTTTTACACCGATATTAATTTATATAGCACATCGGGCGATCTGTTGGCTTCGTCGCGAGAAGAGATTTTTGAGAAAGATTTAATATGTCGCAAGATAAATAGAGAGGCAAAAGATGCATTAGATGATGGTGAAGCTTCGTTCTCGTGTATTGAGGAGATAGGGAAGCTGAAATTCTCGTCTGTCTATGTTCCGTTGCTTAATGATAATAATAGGGCTTTGGCTTATTTAAACATACCTTATTTTACCCGTCAAAACGAGCTGCAGAGTCAGCTTTATCAATTGATAAACGCTGGTGTTAATATCTTTATTATTCTTGCAATATTAGCTGTTTCGGTTGCTGTTTTAATCTCAAATCGTATATCAAAGCCTATACGATTATTGCAAACAGCACTATCTGATCTTAGTATAGGTGGCGAAAATAAGATGCTTAATTATAATAAGCGAGATGAAATTTCGCAATTGGTAATAGCATATAACAATAAAGTTGAAGAGCTTCAGAAAAGTGTCGAGAAACTTGCAGAGCAGGAGCGAGAAGATGCGTGGAAAAAAATGTCGCGACAGATTGCTCACGAGATAAAAAATCCTCTTACACCTATGAAATTAAGAGTTCAGTTTTTAGAGCGCACACTGTCTGAAAATCCTGAAAAGATGAAGGAGGAGCTTAAGAAGTTCACTAAAACAATGATTCAGCAAATTGATTCGTTAACATATATTGCCAATCAATTTGCTAATTTTTCGAAATTATCGCATCAAAACCCAACTACGTTAAGTCCCGAGATGATTATTAGCGATGTTTTGAATTTGTATTCAAAAACAAAAAACATCACTTTTTCAACGTTGTTTAACTCGTCTAAAAATGTTATTTCCGATAAGGATAATCTGCCTAGGGTTTTTATTAATCTTATAAAGAATGCTATTCATTCTATTCCCGAATCGTATACTGGTAAAATTGAAATAGGTTTTAACGATACCGACGATAATATGGTTGAGTTTTATGTGAAAGATAATGGTAAAGGAATTGATGAAATATCGCAAGAGCATCTCTTTGAGCCTAATTTTACAACAAAAACATCGGGAATGGGATTGGGTCTGCCTATTGTGAAGAGTATAATAGAAAATTCGGGAGGACAAATATGGTTTAAAACCGAAAAGGATAAAGGAACAACCTTCTTTTTTACTTTGCCCTCGGCCTAAAAAATCAAACTATATAAACAAAAAAAAGCTCTACAAAAAGTAGAGCTTTTGTGCGGATGAAGGGACTCGAACCCCCACGCCTCACGGCACTAGATCCTAAGTCTAGCGCGGCTACCAATTACGCCACATCCGC
>JAFGOQ010000112.1 GCA_016926405.1 Bacteroidales bacterium | reverse complement strand
TATTAGTGACAGTTGATATTTATGGACAGGATAAATATTTAAATCCATGCATTGATTTCGGTGGTGAAATTGAACAAATCAATAAGTATAATCAAGATTTAGAAACGCTAATTAATTCAAGATTTAAACAAGACTATTTAATAAGATTTATTGCAAAACCGTCTTTTTCGTTTGAATATTCATTTCAGATTGAGAAAGATTCCCTCAATTATATGATAAAGACAATTATGTTTCAAGAAAATATTTGGTATTCAAAAAACAGGGACTCTATTAAGCTCAACTTTACTGAAATGATTATTGATAGTTTAATGGTAAAAAGTATTGACAGACTATATGATAAGATTACAAGTTCTGCAATGAATCGAAAAGAATGGATTGGTGGTGGTGAGGATGGAGAGACTTATTTATTTTATAAAACAACAAATGTAGGATTAAAGAATTGTGGAGAATGCTGGTCACCATCAGAAGGAACTCCATTATTTGAATTGGTTTCAATTTGCAATAGTTTGATTGATAAAACAGAGAAAAAAAATGCTGATTTTGAAAATGTAATTGAGCGAATCAATTTATTATATGACAAAATTGAGTAAAGCGAAATAAACGAAGTTATTTTAGGGGGTAAATTAGAGGGTTACAAACGAGGACGAGGAGAGGTGGCGCATAAATGAAAAGTAAGTGCACCAGTGCACATATAATAAGTTAGCGGTCATTCTGAAACACACACACATCATGGCTATAAATTTAAAAGAAGGAAACTATTTAGGAGAGACTCTTAATACGTATGAAAATATTTTTTTTAAGTTAAGTATAACCTCACATGAAAAGAACAGTCTTCCTCAGAAGCATTATCACGAAAATAACTATTTGAGTATTCTTATAAATGGTAATTACATAGAAAAAACACAGAAAAGCGAAAGTTTCATTATTTCAGGAGATATTTTATATAGACCTAACTGCCATGTTCATCAAAATTTATTCAACAATACAACAGGAAGTTGTTTCAATATTGAGTTTAAAAAAAGTTGGAACATTTTTTTTGACAAGAATTATAAATTGCCTGATAAATATATTCAACATAAAGGCATTGGACAATCATCGTTGTATAAGCTATTGATTAACTATAAACAAAACTATAATGAAGATTTAGCGTTTGAATTCATCTTTGATTGGCTTTCTGAAACAAATAATGTGAAAGTTAAAAATGCTTCTCAACCTTGGGTAAGTAAAATTGTTAAGATTTTAGAAAATGATTTAGAAACCTTTCATTCATTAAACTCTCTCTCAGAGCAAGTTTTTGTTCACCCGGCATATTTGTCTCGTGCTTTTAAAGCAAAAACAGGTCTAACAGTTAGTGAATATCAGTTAAAAATGAAACTCTCAAATGCCTTATCTCAATTACTTAATACATCCCTTACAATAAGCGATATTTCATTCAGAAATGGATTTTACGATGATGCTCATTTTATTCGTTCTTTTAAATTACTTTATGGTGTTGCCCCATACAAATTCAAACTTATTGCAAAGAGTTAATCTCATACAATTTATTCGGAAGTCTGAACTTTACCTTTGAAAATAAAAACGATATGAATAAATTACTTCTTTGGTCATTCTCTCTTGCATGTGTAGCATTCTTAAATTCCAATCTTTTTGGACAAGGCATTGTGAATAAAAGTGATAAATTTAATTATAGCAAGATTTATTCTTTTTGTCTCGATGCAAACGTAAAACCAGTAATATCATTAATTGATGTTGATAATACAGTAAGTCTCTCAAAAAAAGATTTAAAGTTCAAAACTGATTTTGAAAAACGATTTAAATACGAAAAGGATAAAAGTAAATATCTAGATGAAAAAAAATCATCTATCGATGGGTTATTAAAAATATTTCATAAATATTGGCGTGCATCTTTGCTGGATCGCAGCAGTAATTATGAATCCGAAACAATCACAGAAATCATGAGTTTTCTTAACCAGAATTGTCCATCAGTTCAAGGACAAGTTATAAATCAGGAGAATATTCAAGAATTTTATAAGAGCTACATTAATAGCAAAGGATTATATTCAACGGATGCTATCGGTAAAACTGGTAGACTTTTTGATCTTCTTGTATGGGAAACCGAGAAGGATACTTCTTATACAATATCTTTACACGAGGAAGAAATAAATGTCAAGGTTGTTTTTATGGACAACTTCATAACATTGGGCTGGGAAGAATATGCAACACTTGGCAGATATTACCCAGGAGGTTGGGCTAAGGATAATGCTCTGTATTGTGTAAAAGATGCGTATAATTTGAATAGCGAAAGTTTTCTTATTAGTTATTTAGCACATGAAGGTAGACATTTTGCCGATTTCAAATTGTTTCCGCAATTAAAGAACAAGGATAAAGAATACAGGGCTAAGTTGACAGAATTATCTCTGGCAAATAGCACCCTCTATAATTTGATTGAATTTTTTATTGATAATGCCAATTATGATAGTAAAAATGGACATTCTGTAGCAAATTATTGCGTAATTAGAGATTTATCAAGAGCTATATTTAATATTGATTATGAAAATGATATAGAAAAGTGGAGGGTTGTTAGTATTAAAAAAGTGAATAAGGCTGCATATAAAATACTAAAGACTAATACAAAGGACTTACTTGCGCAAGCGAAAACAGTTCAGGAACATATCAAAAAATAGTATTTTGATGACAAAATAATTACAAATCAAACAATAGTTAAATAATGGTTGATTTAGGTGTCTATAACATTTAAATAGAGAGATATTTTTTAGAAGTTTAGAACACTTTATGGAAAATGCAACTCCAGAAAACAGGTTGAAATTTCATGGTGTTTTAAAGCTTAGTGCAATTAAAAAAACACCCCAAAATCCTAATTTGCCCTTCTTGTTATAGATAAACATACCGTATTATCTAAAACCCGAGTACCAGACAACCACTGCTACTCGGTTTTTTTATGCTAAATAAAACAGTGGCGCAAGCCAAACTTTTGTTTTTAGTCTAAACAGCACCTTGTGGCTGCACAAACAACTGTTTTTAGTCTAAACGGCACCTTGTGGCTGTACAAATAACTGTTTTTAGTCTAAACGGCACTTTGTAGCCGTACAAACAACTGTTTTTAGTCTAAACAGCACCTTGTGGCTGTACAAACAACTGTTTTGAGTCTAAACAGTAACTTGTGGCCGTACAAACAACTGTTTTTGGTCTAAACAGCACTTTGTGGCTGTACAAACAACTGTTTTTGGTCTAAACAGTAACTTGTGGCTGTACAACCTACTGTTTTGTGTCTAAACAGTACCTTCCCGCTGGGGAAACTACTGTTTTGAGTCTAAATGGCACCTTCCCGCTGGGGAAGTTGCTGTTTTGTGTCTAAATAGCATCTTCCCGCAGCGGGAGCTTTTTCCAAGGGGGTGGTTATATAATTTATGGAAACCGCTAAGGCGCGAAGGGTTATTTTAGTCTTTAGAGCTTGGTTATTGGTTATTAGAATGCAGTTAGATAGTGATATAGGGACAAGGAGTTGTTAGAGCTTTGAACTTGGTTATTAGAAATCAGTGAAATAGTAATATAGGGACAAGGAGTTATTAGAGCTTTGAACTTAGTTATTAGAATGCAGTGAGAATGCTGTTAAATAGTAATATAGTAACATAGTGATTTAGGCGTTCACAACCTTCAACTTTTAACTTTTAACTTTCAACTTCTTAACTTTCAACTTCTAACCTCAATATGACATTCAGTGTAACAAATACCAATAAAATGTTGAGGGGGGCAATAGTGTTAATATTGTCCCCCTCTTAATGTTTAATTACAATCATTTAATATTAGTTTAAATTACCATATACAACAGCATGTATAATAAACCACACGCCATCATTATTTGTATCCATTACGTCAACAGTAAATGAATAAGTTGCAACCATAGGATTGAAGTAGAATGTGTTTCCATACTGACCAGGAGCCAACGTTGTAGGCATAAAGTCACCAGCATACACATGAGCTTCTTCAATAGCGTATCCAGTGTTTAGTGCATAAGTAATAGTTGCTTGAGAACCAGTAAAATCTACCGACGCTGTTCCTACTAACATTCCTTTTGAAGTATCGTTTAATCCTGCACCCACATATAAATCGTAAGTATTATATGAAGCAGATGTTAAATTAATAGCCCAACCCCAACGGTTTTTTGTAAGATTTAAACTAGGTAGGTTTTCGGGATTCGATTTTTTACCAGTTGTAAATACATAGTTACCTTTGGCGAAAGCAGTTCCTAATTCGTTATACGGTTGAGGAGGATCTTCCGAACAGCAAGCAGTAACGTAAGCTGCATAGAAGTACCATCTGTTTCCTTCTCCAGCAATATTTCCTCCAAAAGCTGTTTCTTGTCCGTTGTTTATATTAACCTCGGCATGAGCAACAACATATATTGTGCTTTCGCATTCGGTGTAAAACGGAACGTTTTCTAGAGGAATAGTAAAGGTGTAAGTAGTTAAACCAGTTGCATCAACAATATAAGGGAATTGTCCAGGAATAGGAGTTCCTGCATTAGGTCCACTTTGTGTTGAAGGAAGCAACGTTAAATCGGTACCTACCCAAAGGTGAAGAGTACCAAATGTACCTGTTGTATTGTAGGTAACATAGAGATTAGTTTCGTCGTTTGAAACTACTAAAGTACCTGCGTCAATAGTCTGACCAGCCCATAAAGTATAGGTTTCGGATCCGCAATAATCATCTACCCCTAAAGCAACAATGCTTGGGCTTGTTAATACTGGCTCGGGCGGCGTGTCCCTGCTAATGAAATCTTCGCTACATGATACAAAACTAATTGCAAGAAATGCAGCTAACAGAACTTGATGAATTGTTTTCATGGCTTCGTTTTTTAGTTAATAAATAACTTTATATCATTCCAATATAGCTAACAAAAATCCGATTTTAATGGCTTTTAATAGTAAGTTGATGGGGTGTCTATTATCTGCTATTAACACTAAACACGCGTACTTTAAAAATTTATTAAAGGCATTAAATTTTTGTTAAAAAGAGGGTTTTCAACAATAACTAACAATAATTATATGTCACGTTGAGTGTAGTCGAAACGTTCTGTTTTCAGGTGAACAATCCTTCGGCTCCGCTCAGGATGACTGCTCCGCTCAGGATGACAGTCAAATGTAGTTTTTGTACACCCTACGATATAGATTGTTGTGTTAAAGTATCTCTAGATATGTAACTAAACTCGCCATTTTTAAAATAGCTCTTAATAACAAGTTGTTTTTTTATTATGTTTGATTGTAGTATTGTTTAAGCTATAAATGTTTTTTGATTTTAGAAGTTAGAACTTAGGGTAGGTAATAACATAATGTATGGATTATAGAGATAAAGTTTTTTTAGCTGTAGCAGAAAGTCTTAGTTTTTCGAAGGCTGCCGATGAATTGTTTATCAGTCAACCTGCGGTTACCAAACATATAAAAGAGTTGGAGAGTAGACTAAACAGCTCTCTTTTTCAACGAAAAGGGAATAAAGTTTATCTCACAAAAGCCGGAAAAATGACCTACGGTTATTTAAAGAAGATTATGCAACAGTACGAGGAGCTTGAATTTGAACTAGGAAGAATGAATGATACCTTAAAGGGCACTCTTCGTATAGGGGCAAGTTCAACAATATCGCAATATCTTATACCAAAAGTAATTGCTGCCTTTCATAAACGCTATCCTAAAATAGAGTTGTTTCTGTTTAATGGTAACTCTTTTGAGATGGAGCAAAAATTGCTTGAAAACGAAATTGAAATAGCTCTGGTAGAGAACGACTCGTCGCAACTAAACATAAAATACATTGATTTTTGCGACGATGAAATTGTTGCAGTTACAGGTAGTCAAAGTGTTTATGCTAAATTAAAATCTATCTCGTTAATCGATTTTCAGCAGATACCAATTGTGCTTCGCGAAAAAGGTTCGGGTACGCTCGAAGTTATTCAGAAACACCTGCTGAACAACAATATTAAGTTCGAAAACCTTAATATTCTAATTCATTTGGGAAGTACAGAGGCTATAAAGAATTTCTTATGCGATTTCGACGGTATTGCACTAGTGTCTGAAAAATCAATAGAAAAGGAGTTGCAGCTAAAACAGATTACCAAAATCAATATAAAGGGTGTTCAGTTCAATAGAAAATTTAGAATTGCTAATCGCCAAGGACACGAGGCTTTGTCGTCAAAAATATTTACGGAATTTCTATTTAAGTATAACATATAGTTATTAACCATAAATATTTAGTATTTGTTTGGGTTATAGTGCCGCGCTATTTTTGTTCAAAAAATAAATGAATAGAAATATGAAGCTCAGCCTTAATCAAAAACAAGTAACTATTATTTATGCAGTAGTAATACTTTTATGCTTTCTGCCATTTATCTCACCTGCCGTAGCATTGGTTATAGGGTTGTTTTTATCAATTCTTGGAGTTAAGAATAAAAGCATAACTAAGTACACCTCGCTTTCGTTGCAAGCCTCAATTGTATTAATGGGGTTTGGAATGAACCTCACACAAGTAATGAGTGCATCAAAAACTGGTTTTGTCGATACAGCAATATCGGTGACATTGGTTATGAGTGTTGGATTTGTGCTGGCAAAACTTCTTGGTGTCGATTCAAAAACTGGAACACTAATATCGGCGGGAACAGCTATATGCGGAGGTAGCGCTATAGCAGCAGTTGCATCGGTAATAAATCCAAAAAGTTCTCAAATATCATTTTCTTTGGTAGTTGTATTCATCTTAAATGCAATTGCTCTAGTAATTTTTCCAGTAATAGGGCACTATTTTAACCTCAGTCAGGAAACATTTGGCACATGGGCAGCTATTGCTATTCACGACACTAGTTCGGTTGTAGGAGCGGGGGCAACGTACGGAGCAAAAGCCCTTGAAATAGCAACAACAGTGAAGCTAATACGTGCATTGTGGATTATTCCTTTATCGATAGTAATTGCACTTATTAGTAAAGATAAAGCCAATGGAAAGATTAAAATACCGTGGTTTATTGCACTATTTGTTATAAGTATTGTGATAGCCTATTTTATTCCCAGTGGACAAAATATGTTTACACACCTTAGCTGGTTAGGCAAAAAGGGAATGGTTGTAGCACTTTTTCTTATTGGGTCGAATATATCGCTTGAAGAGGCCAAAAGTGCAGGCTTTAAAAGCTTTGTTTTAGGTGTTCTGCTTTGGTTGTTTATAGGTGTTAGCTCGTTTGTTGCACTAACCATCAATTTATAATATTATGGAACTGTTTTGGATAGTATTGGTAGTTGTAATAGCAAGCCTTGTGAAAGGGATTACAGGTTTTGGCTTTGCATTGGTAGCTCTTCCTCCATTAATGATATGGTACTCTCCTAAGGAAATTATTCCCGTATTACTTCTGTGTAATTTATTTGCGTCGGTACTAATTATTCTTCAAAAGAAAGAACGCCAACTAATAAATAGGCAATTTAAATGGTTGATAATATTTGGGGCTTTATTTACTATTGTTGGGGTAATATTTCTAAAATATCTTCCCGAGCATTTATTGATTGTGATAGTGAGTATCTTTCTGATAATATTGACAGTTCTTTCTATTCTAGGTGTTCAATACCCAATAAAAATTACAAATAGGTCGTATAAAATTGCAGGTGCATTTTTAGGATTCTTAACTGGGAGTATATCTATTAGTGGTCCACCAATGGCACTTTTTCTCTATTCGGCAAAAGTCGATAAGCAACAGTTTCGTGAGATTTTTTCGTGGTTTAGCATTGTTACATCAATAGTAGCTTTAGCAGGATATGTTGTATTAGGTATTTTAACTATAGAGTCATTAAAAATGTCGTTATTGTTTTTGCCTATCCTTTTTATAGGTTCGTTTATAGGGAAAAAATTAAATAACCTTATTCCCCTTATTGTATTTAAAAAGGCGATTTTAATTATCACCCTGTTTTCGAGTGTTTTTATTTTGTTGAAATGAGGAGCTGTTTGAAGGAGGTTTTATCCCTAAAATGTTAGGTTTGTATTAATTTTTGTGACCTTTTGTTGCCGAGTTGTATCTAATGAATAGATAAGCAAATAAAAATTTAAACTATAACAAAATGGATACTGTTCGTTACCTCTCAATGTCATTTAATTGGCTAGCATTTTTTGCTGCATGTTTCTTTGCCTATTACTATTTTCTTAAACTAAGAAATCGTGAGCGAATGCTTTTGATTGAAAAAAATATCGATATCTCGGAAATATATAAAACTAAAACCCGCAAATTCCCTTGGTTTATATTAGGTTATACTTTGTTGGGTGTCTCTTTAGGAAGTTTGATTGGTCTTCTAATTTTTGGTTTATTACTTGATCTTGATGGAATAGCTTTTATTCTGTCGCCTGTTTTATTAATGGGATCGATAGGTATTATTGTTGGAAACATCATCGAAAAGAGAAGAGCATAATATGGATAGCATCTATATTGAAAAGGTGCTTAGGGGTGATACAGAGGCTTTCCGCTATTTTGTGAAAACATATAAGGACTATGCTTTCTCTATTTCTTATTCGGTATTAAAGAATAGATATTCTGCCGAAGAAGTAGTTCAAGAATCTTTTATTAAAGCGTTTGAGAAATTATCGTCTTTTCGTAGAGATGCGAAGTTTAAAACCTGGTTTGGAAGAATTGTGATAAATGAGTCGTTGCACAAGTTAGATTCAAGCAAACGAGAAACACTGTCGGTTGATAATGTTTTGGAAAACACAATTGAGTCTGTTGAAAACAGTTTGCAATCGCTTGTAAAAGACGAACAGACAATTTTAATAACCTCTGTTTTTGAATCGATGCAGCCAAACGAATCGTTGATTTTGGATCTCTTTTATTTGAAAGAGAATTCAATAATTGAGATTGGTGAGCTTACTGGTTGGTCAAAATCGAAAATCAAGATGTTGTTATTGCGTGGGAGAAAGAGTTTTTATTTTAAGCTAAACAAAATACTGAAATTAGAATTGGAGGAAATATTATGATTAAAAATGATGATAACTTACAATCTATTCTTCAAAAAAGGGAGACTCCTAAACTCAATAACGATTTTGAGGATAATATGATGGCGATGATACATCGTCAAGTTGCTGCAAAAGAGACAAACAAGAAGAATTTTATATTAATATATCTGTTCTTTGCTCTTGGTCTTACATTAGGTTTCATTATCTCGTTTTCGTTCGAAAATATTACAATTCCTTTCTATGGGTTTACTGTTGATATAAGCAAATATGCTTTTACCATACCTCTAGTATTTGGATTGCTATTTTTATTCGAGAAGGTTTATAAAACCATATTATTTCAACAAGGTAAGAAGCATATATTCGAAATGTAGATATGAGGGTGTCCAAAAACTACATTAAACTTCGTCCCTAATTATTCAATAAGTTTCATAATTACACTTACAGAAAATGAAAAAACTAATTACAATTTTATTGTTGTTATCTATTGCTATGTCATTATGTTTCGCGCAAGAGAGAAACGATATAAAAAGCCCTCAAACACTTACAGAGCTTCAAGATTCTATTCAAAAAATATTAATAGAAACTAATACACCCGGAGCAGGAATTGTTATGGTATCAGGCGATGATGTAGTTTTGCTTAAAGGACTGGGCAAAGCCGATCTGGAAAATAATATCGACGTTAACCAAAACACTATGTTTCGTCTTGGATCGGTTTCGAAACTGTTTGTTGGACTGGCTGTTTTAAAGTTACAAGAAGAGGGGCGTTTAAACCTAAAAGATAAGGTTAAAGATATCATTCCCGAGATAGAGATTAAAAACCCTTGGGATGACCAACATCCAATTAGAATAGAGAATCTGCTTGAACATACCTCGGGCATAGGCGATTGGAGCTTAGCCGAGTTAGGCAGTAACGATCCAATACCTAAAACTCTTAAAGAATCATTAGAGTATTATCCCAAGGGCCGAGTGGCAAAATTTGTTCCTGGAGCACGTATGCAATACAGCAACCTAGCAGTTAGTATTGCAGCGTATATTGTCGAAAAAGTTTCGGGAATGAGTTACGAAGATTATATAGCTATGCGCTTCTTTAAGCCTATGGGTATGGTTAATACAACTTTCCGTAATTCCGATGAGTACAAAAAAACAGGAGCAAAGGGATACAGTGAAGGAATAGAAATGTCATATTTGAATATTCTATATCGTCCTTCGGCAGCTCTTACTAGCTCTCCAAAAGAATTAGTTAATATGCTAAAGCTATTTATTAACAGAGGTAAAGTAGATAGTGTACAGCTAATTTCGGACTCGTCATTACAACGAATGGAGCGTAACGAAAGTTTACAAATAGAACATTCGCAGGTGTTTAAAGGTGAAGGTTTAACTAATTCCGCTAGTTATTACAAGAATTTTGTCTACCGTGGCCATGGCGGAAGTGTTCCTGGTAGTAATTCCGACTTTTGCTATCTCCCCAAATATAAGTTAGGGTATGCTGTTATGATTAATGGGAATAATCAGGATGTAATAAATAGAATATCGCATTTAGTAAAGGTTTATCAGACAAAAGACTTACCACACGAAGTTTTTGCTCCTAAGAATACTATCGGCAAATCAACACATAATCTTAATGGTTACTATATACCTGTAGACTATAAATTTGATGTGCTAAAATTCTTTTTAAAGATAAAAGGGATGAGGAAAATTTGGCACCACAATGATACTTTGTGTGTGCAGCCTGTATTAAATAATTATACTCTGAAATTTCATCCGAATAACAACAACGAGTTTGTTTCAGAAGTATCAGATAGATATGTATTGTTTAAGACAAATGATGCTGTTGAAGGTGATGTTATTTATGGTAGTATGGGTATGTTGAAAAAGATTTCGCCTCTGCATGCTTATACACTTCTTACATTATTCTTCGCTTTATTCATTATTCCTGTTACTGTTATTCTTTTTGCTCTGCTTAGGTTGTTTATCTATCTGTTTGGAAAGAAAAAAGACAAAGTAGCTCTGTGGATTTGTCTTTGGCCTTTTGTAGCTATCTCTTTTGTTATTACTGTAGCTTTGGTGCTTATAATGACTATACATACCACTCTTGATGTCTTTTTATTATTAGGAAATATTAGCCTGCCATCGCTTACCATTTTTATAGGCACTATTTGTTTTGCATTGGCTTCGTTATGGTCTGTTTACTATATATACAAAAACCGACATATTAAAATGTCTCGAGTGTTTTACTATCATTCGCTTTTAGCAGCTGTTTTTAATGTAATATTCACCATATACTTCTTTAGTAATGGCCTAATTGGTATAATGACATGGATTTAAAATAGTATAACACCATTTTTTAAATCTAGCTCAATAACTACCCGAGTGCGAATTTTCGTGTTCGGGTTTTTGATTGTCGTTAATAGTGGCGAGATATCAGTACATAGCCTAAAATTCAAACCATTGCTGTAAAACTGCGGTTGAAAAAGAATTTTAAAAACCGTCTTATCAAAAAAAAGTAAGCCTTAAAAAATTACTGTTACACCTTAAAAAGATGCTAAGAACTTTATTTAAGGAATTGTTTTAACTTACATTCGTTTCAAAAAAAGTCCACGTTATGATTAAAAAAACTATAGTAGCTGCATTTTTAATGGTTATTGCACTTTATCAAGTAAAAGCTCAATGTAATACACCTGTAATAATAAGCAACGATATTCAATTGATTGCCATTAAGGATTCTGTATATGTGCACACAACGTGGTATGATGTACCTAATTTTGGTCGCGTTGGTGCAAACGGACTAATCATAATAAAAAACGGTGAGGCCATTATGGTTGATACTCCTTGGAATAACGATCAAACAAAGCGGTTAACTCAATTTATCGACGATTCGTTAAATGTTAAAGTTGTTAAGTTAATTTCGGGTCATTATCATGATGATTGCCTTGGTGGGCTAGAATATCTAAAGAGTAGGGGAGTTGAATCTATTGCAAACTCGGCTACTGTAGCAATCTGTAAAAAGGAGGGTATTCCTGTTCCGTCAACACCTTTTACCGACTCGTTAACTATAAATTTTAATGGCTTACAGGTTGAATGCAGGTTTTTTGGCGGAGGACATTCGTCGGATAATATTACTGTTTGGATTCCCGAAAAACGTGTGCTGTTTGGAGGCTGTTTAATTAAATCGGCAGACGCTAAAAATCTTGGTTATACAGGCGAGGCAGTTGTCGACCAGTGGGACTCGACAGTGAAAAAGATAATTGCGAAATATAATAATATTGAAGTTGTTGTTCCAGGACATGGTAATTACGGCGACTCCCGTTTATTAACTCATACCATTGATTTAGTTGAGAAATTTAGACTGAAATAGATCATTTGTAGATAAATACATTCATTTCATTATTATTCAATTTAAACCATATTTATGATAATACTGTTTATTAGAAATTAGCACAGATTAATTAATGGCATGTTGAAATATTGATTTCAATCATTTATTAGGCGCTGTTTTGCAGCAATCTATGTTTTAAATTTGTCTAAAAGCAGTAGATATGTATCCTTATCATAACAAAATTAAGCAGCGAATAAAAAACAACGAGCTTGTGAGTTACGAGTATGTTGATAGTTATAAATCGATAAAACCATGCCTTCTTTTATACTTTAGTACAGATCCTAAGATTAGGCCAATTAGAGAGCATCGGTTTAAAGAGTACGAGGATATTTTCAGAAATTTAAATAAACGCTAATCTTATTAACTACACCTAAATAGCAAATATTTACAAGTGTTAAACCTATTCGTTATTATATGAAACAAGTTGTTTTAATAACTGGTGCAAATGGAATGGTTGCCAATTACTTGGCCAAACAATTAGAGGGTAATTATTCTGTTCGCTTTTTAACTCAAAAGGTTAGTCAAGACAACCAATACTTATGGGATTTAAACACTAAATATATCGATGTAGAAGCATTAAAAGGCGTTAATCACATTATTCATCTAGCAGGTACACCTATATCTGGTAAGCGATGGAGTAGAAAAAGAAAACAAGCCATTTTACATAGCCGAGTTGATAGCGCTCAATTAATTCTAGAGACTCTAAAAAAACATAGCCTAACTGTCGATTCATTTATATCGGCTTCGGCAATTGGATATTATGGAACAGTCACTTCACAAAATATTTTTACAGAAGAGAGCTCTAAAGGCAACGATTTTTTAAGTGATGTTTGTGGGAAATGGGAAGATGTTGCGCATCTCTTTAAATTGAATGGTGTTGCAAATAGGGTGTCGGTTGTACGAATGGGCATAGTTTTAGATAAAAACTATGGTGCTTTTAAAAGAATAGTTCAGCCTATAAAATTGCGAATAGGTGCATCATTAGGAACAGGAAACCAATACATGCCTTGGATTCATATTCACGACCTTTGTGGTGTTTATAAATTTATAATCGATAATAATATAAGCGGTACTTTTAATGGTGTTGCCCCCGAACATGTTACTAATACTCAACTAACAAAAAGTGTAGGTCGTTTTCTTAACCGAAGAATTATACTACCCAATATACCTGAGTTTCTTATAAAGTTTCTATTTGGCAAAATGTCGGTTATACTTCTAAAGGGAAGTAGGGTTTCGTCTGATAAAATATTACAAGAGGGATATTGTTTTAACTACCAAACATTAGATCAAGCATTAAGTAACCTTTTAAAATAGTTGTCTGTTAAGTATATATGCTATTAATTAAAACCCATAATATTGTTAATTACTTCTAATAAAACACACAATGAATATTTTCTTTAATTCCAACATAGCCAATAATTACGACTCATACTATGAAACAGAAGAGGGTCGAAAAATAGATGAAATAGAAAAAAATATTATTTCAGAATTACTGCCCCTTGTACCTGATAATAGTATGTTAGAGCTAGGTTGTGGTTCTGGCCATTGGACACAGTTTTTCGTTGAAAAAGGTTTTAAAGTAACAGGTGTCGATATGTCGCAGGCAATGCTAAATATTGCAAGGCAGAAGAAAATTGGAGCACAGCTTTTGTTAGCTAATTGCGAGAACCTTCCGTTTGCTGATCATAGTTATAGCGTTATTGCCACAATAACAATGTTGGAGTTTGTTGACGATATAGATAAAGTAATTAAAGAAATTTATCGCGTACTGAAAAAAGGGGGATACCTGATTATTGGTTTTCTTAATGCCGATTCGGTAATTGCAACCAATAGTGCTTCTGGCGAGGTGCTTAAAAATGCACAATTTCTAAGTGTTACTGATGTTAAAACTAAATTTAATCAGTTGAAGTTATTACAGATTAAGAGTGGTGTTTATTTAAATCAAGACTATTCAATTATAGAAAATGCTAACAGTATTACTGATATTCCACCAGTTTTTATTGGAGCACTATTTCAAAAAGTATAAATGGAAAAATAGTGACACCATTTTATAATCAAAGCAAGTATTGTTTCTGTTTCAATAAGTGAATAAAACAGCCTCTTTAATTGAAGTTTAACAATAAACAAGATTTTTATTAAGTTTGGATTTCTTTTGTGTGTAATGCTTTTGTATTGCTGTATAATTCACACAAAGGTGATAGATATTAAATTAATTTAAACCTGTTAATTGTCTGTAATTTAAAGTTTATGAAAAGAAAACATTTTAATAAAAGAGTGATTTTTGAGTTTGTGTCGATAACATTTGCTGTGTTTTTAGGACTTATGTTAAATACCTGGAAAGAGTCGAATCGTAATTCGGAATTAGCTGATAAATCAATAGAAAATATAAAAAAAGAAGTTGTTGCAAACAAAAAGAATGTATCTGAAATGTTAGTTGAACATGAAGAGCGTTTAGCAACAGTTGATAGTTTGTTACTAGAATTAGAGGATTCAGTTAAAGTTAAAAATAGAGAAGTAAATATAGTTTTCCATTTCGTAAACTCTACTTCGTGGGAAACAGCCAAATTAACCCAAGCTGTAGCGTATATGGATCTTAATTTTGTAACAGAGGTCTCTGGAATTTATGAAGCTCAAGATTACTATCAAGGTTTAGTAAGAATATATGCGCAGCAAAGAATGACAACTCTTAGTGACGATGACGAAAAGAAAGCTCTTGAAAAAATGCAAGTATTCCTTTATTCAATAGTATGGTTAGAAAGAAACCTGATAGAATCATACGACGATTTTTTAAAGTTGCCAAACGTAATTGGGTAGCTTTGTATTGCTAACAAATATCAAATAAATGATAAAGAAACTAAGTATTGATATAGCAGAAGATCATTCTGCCTTTTTATGGGCAAAAAAACAATCCGATTCTGTAAATGCTCTAGGTCATATTGGTACTCATATCGACTGTTATTCTAATTCACCATCGGAATCGATATTTGAGTTGGATACTGTTGTTATTGATTGTTTAAACAGGATGCCTATAATCAGTGATATTGAGAATTTAAATATTGAAGGTAAAGCTATAATTCTTTATACAGGTGTTTTAAATAAGTATGGATATGGTTCTGTAGAATATGGACAGGTAAACACATTTTTATTGGAGCCGGTATTAGATGAGATATTAAAAAGTAGACCAAAATTTATTCTTATTGATTCTTGTGGAATAGGTAATCATGGTAACGAACATATTAACTTTGATAAGAAATGCGAGAAAGAGAACTGTTTTGTCATCGAAAATATTTTCTTAGATGATCAAATAGCATCATCAATAAAAAGAATTAAAATTGAGGTAGATATTGATAGTAAGTCTACAGGAAAACCATGTAATGTATATGCTATAATCTAGATGTTGACAGCCTTAACAGTTGTTTACTTTTATTTCCTTTGGTATACCATTTTTTATACATTTACCCATCATAAATTTTAAAACTTATTGTTATGCAAAAAAAAGCAAGCTTACTTCTTCTATCGCTTGCAGTAGGAGGAGCTGCAATGGCTCAGCAGAAGATAGATAAGGCTGTATTTAAAGAGTATAAGCCAGGTTATTACCAAAATTCTATTCTTAAGGATATCCGAAATGTCGATTCTCAGATTAATAAAGAGGATAACGAGAAACTGTTCTTTATGGATCAGTCGGGTATGGAGTTGCCAAATAAAATCAGCTTATATAAATCGCAGTGGGCTAATCCTTCGCTTTCGCAAGGAAATACAGGTTCGTGCTGGTGTTTTTCAACTACATCAATGTACGAGTCGGAAGTAAAGCGACTTACAGGCAAAGAGGTTAAGTTTTCTGAAATGTTTACTGTTTATAACGAGTTTATCGAAAAAGCCCGAGGGTTTGTTCAATCGCGCGGTACAACAATCTTCGAGCAAGGGTCAGAGGCCAACGCTGTTACTCGTTCGTTAAAAAATAATGGTGTTGTTCCTGCATCGGCATATACAGGTTTGTTGAATGGTAGAAAATTCCATACTCACGAGAAAATGTATAACGAAATGAAGAACTATCTTCTTTCGGTAAAAGAAAATAATGCTTGGAACGAAGATGCTGTTATTGCGACAATTAAATCAATAATGAATCACTATATGGGAGTTCCTCCAACATCTTTTAAAGTTGATGGAAAAGAGTATACTCCTGCTACTTATCTTAAAGAGTATTGTAAACTTAATCCCGACGATTATGTTGAAGTTCTTTCGTATAAACAAGAGCCTTATTGGCAACAAGTAGAGTATAAGGTTCCAGATAACTGGTGGCACAGCAAAGAGTACTATAACCTTCCTTTAGATACTTATATGAAGGTTTTAAAAGAGGCTATTAAAGATGGGTACACAATGAGTATTGGTGGCGACGTTTCAGAGGCTGGATTCCTTCGTACTACTAACGTAGCTTTAATCCCTTCGTTCGATATCCCTTCGGAGTATATTAACGAAGATGCACGTCAGTTCCGTTTTTCAAACGAGACTACAACCGACGACCATGGTATGCACCTTATTGGTTTTTATACCGACAAGCAAGGTAAAGAGTGGTACCTAATAAAAGATTCAAGCTCTGGGTCGCGTAATAACGACGAAAAAGCTGACGAATTTGGTTACTATTTCTTCTCTAGCGATTACATTAAGCTTAAAATGATGGGTTTCACCGTTCATAAAGATGCTCTTAAGGGTTATATGAAGAAGTTTAAGTAGATAATTGCTGAATAATCACTTTAATGCAACCTGTGGTAGTCTGTAAAGCCCCACAGTTATAAGGAGAATAGATAAATCTGGTATGATTTATCTATTCTCTTTTTTTTTGTCTGTAAGTGTTATTAATAATGTTTATATGTAAGATAAGTGACATTGCAAAAGAGAATGTTAATATGTTGGGGTGTGCTTGTCTTTTTTAGGTACTTCTCCATTTGTAGGTGTACTTTTGATTATCTATAATCAACTATTTAAAAAGGCATAATTTACATAATTAACGTTTTATAACTAGTGATATTTTTGTTAAGTTTGGCACTTTAAAAAATTAATTAAACAAAATGGAAAATCAAGAAATTAATCAGCAAGTAGAGAATACAATTGTTATTACCGATGAAATAAAGAAGTACTTTTTAGAAATATCTAAGTGGGGTAAATTTCTGGCCATTGTAGGTTATATAGGAATGGGTTTTTTAGTATTGCTTTCGTTGTTTCTTATGGTTGGCGTATCATTTATTCCTAATGTAAATGGTTCAGGAATGCCAATGGCTGCTGCAGGGTTTGTTTATCTTTTAATGGCTGGTGTATACTTTTTTCCTATAACATACTTGTATAACTATTCAGTAAAAATAAAGCAGGGATTGACAACAAATGATCAGCAGAATGTTACTTCGGCATTTATGAACTTAAAGTCGTTGTTTAAATTTTTCGGAATATTTACAATTGTTATTCTTTCAATTTATGCTCTAATATTAATAGTAGCTGTACCAATGGCTATTGTATTTGCATTATAATTGCCATAATGAAAGCAACAAAGCAGCAGATAGATAAATTTTTGATGTCCAAAACCTTTGCTATGGCTGGTGTTTCTCGCAATAGTAAGAAGTTTGGCCATCAGGCATTTTTGCAACTACGTAAAAAGGGATATAATATTCTTCCAGTAAATCCTCACGCCGACCAAATAGATGGCGAAAAATGCTTTAAATCGATTTGCGACTTGCCTAGCAAAATCGAAAGTTTATTGATAATGACATCAAAAGCCGATACCGATGTAATACTTCAGCAAGCCTTAGATAAGGGTATTGCCAATATATGGATTCAGCAGTTTAGCGAAACAGAACAAACATTCTCTATTGTTCAAAACCAAAGAGCAAACATTATTTTAAAACAATGTATATACATGTTTGTGGAGCCGGTAACAGGTTTACACGGTTTTCATAAGTTTCTGTCGAAGGCTTTTAATAAATATCCTGTTTAATAGTTACAATCAGGGTACTTAATAGCTGGTTTGTTAATTTAATTACGAGGTGAAAATCTGTGTAGTCGCTATCTTTTTTTGATTACTATCTGAATTAAAATTTGTGTAGTTTTTTTGTTAAAAAAAGTATATTGCGATACTTAAAAAAGAGAAGATGAGTAATCGATTTTTTACCTTGTTAAACAGACAATTTCCTCAGAATTACATTATCCGAAAACCTTTATTTGGAGCTCCTTTTGTTAGTTTTTTTTGCTTTGTCTTTGCTGTTTTATATCATCCAGAGTTTACACGTTACGGAGAGTATAGCCATGCTGTAACAATGGGTATTTATTGTTTCTCTATAGGTTTAATTCTTATCCCATTAATAGCATTACTTAAACAAATACCCTTTTTCTCGGGAAAACAAGAGTGGACTTTTATAAAGGAGATAAGTATTGAGGTTGTTATTTTGTTCTTAATGGGTGTTTATGTCTATTTTATGGCTTTTATTGTTGAGCCTCCTGCCGATAGATGGAACTTTGATTCTTTTTCCGATTCTATTATCAACACTTTTAGGATAGGTGTTTTACCATATCTCTTTTTTTCGGTTTTAAATTATAAGCATTTGCTGCCAGATTATAAAAGCGCAAATAGTGAAACTGTCAACGATAAAACCGAGGAGTTTAAAATTGAAATAGACTCGACCCTAAAAAAAGATAATCTTAGTTTTTTGCCCAGCGAATTTTTGTATGCCGAGTCAAATGGTAACTATGTATCTTTTTACCTTAATCAGAATGATAAGATCCGTAAAAAGACTATCCGTAATTCAATGTCAAATGTAGAAGAGCAGCTTTCCGATATTGAATATTTTGTTCGATCACATCGTGCATTTATTGTCAACCTAAAAATGGTTACTCAAAAGCAAGGGAATGCATCGGGTTATCGATTATCTATGCAAGGGGTATCTTTTGAATTACCTGTTTCCAGACAGAATATTGCCTTTTTTGATAAGAAATATGAGCAGATTTGTTTGTGCAATAGTGATATTAGTAATTAGAACATAGTTTTAATATTATCATAGCAACCTTTTACTTATTCCGTTTCTTGTTTTTTATCACAAAAAATAGCCACTTGTAACAGCTTTAATTGTGGCAACAAACGCTGTTTGCTATCAGTCACAAAAACATGCTGTATATCCCAACTGTTTGTCTCTGCGACTATTATTTCCTGACTTTGTAGGAGAGTAATTCTACAAATTTTACACTCAGGAACTATGAAATCATTATTAAAACAGAAAAATGTAACAGGCATTTCTTTAGTTATTATTGCCTTATTTTTGGGGTTCAATATAGCCCATGCACAGCAACGAACTATTCAAGGATTGGTTACCGATTTGCAAAGCGAAAGCCCAATTTCGTATGCTTCGGTTACTTTGCATACTAAAACCGATTCAACCATTATTACAGGTACAGTAAGCAACGATTTAGGTCGTTTCGAAATATCGTCGCCTTCCAAAGGCGATTATCTATTATGTGTGAGTTTTGTTGGCTATAGAACCCAAATGAAAACCATAAGCGTGGCAAATAGCCTTACTTATGATATTGGAAAAATTAGCCTTTCGCAAGAATCAATAAATATCCAGGAGGCTGTGGTTATTGGCGAAAGAATAAAGGCTAAAAGCACTAACGAGAAAACTACTTTTTTTGTCAATAAAAAAATGTACGACGTCTCAAATACGGGTGTCGATATTCTCAAACAACTTCCAGGAGTGCATGTCGATTTAATGCAGAATATCACTTTGGAAGGGAGTGGCGACATAATAATTTTAGTTAATGGAAAGGAGTGCGATGTCGATTTTGTTCAGCAAATTAATGCTTCACAGATTGATAAAATAGAGGTTGTAAGATCTCCTGGTTCAAAGTACGATTCTAATATTACGGGTGTTTTAAATATTATTCTTAAAGAGCGAAACTTTGGAGTAAGTGGCCATGTAAATGCTCAATTTCCAACAACCGATAATGAACTTTTTCTTAATCCATCGTATAGTTTAAGATATGGTAATAAGCGTTTTAATATTTACACCTCATATAATGGCGAGTTTAATTACTTTAATATTACAGAACTAAACACTCGTGAACTAACCACTGAATCAGGTTTAAAAACATTGACTACTGATGCTATTATGCGCCAAAAAACATGGAAACATAGATTTCATTATGGAGTTGATTTCTTTATGAATACTAATAATCAATTTAGCTTTTATGGTTTTTATAACCCTTATTCGCAAGAGTTCGACGGAGATATTCTTATGCAGAGTACTTTGGATGGTCAGGATAGTGGGTTTAATAAGGTTAAAAGAGAAGATACCGACAAGAATCATCAGGCTTATTCTTCTCTTTATTATAAGCATCTATTTGGATCAAAAGGAGCCGAATTAACAATTGATATTAACTATTACAATTTAAAAGCTGATAATACTGTATATCTAGATTATAGCCATGATAAAGATGTTGTTAACAGACAAAAACCTATTCAACATTTAACTAATCTGAAAATTGATTTTACTACTCCTTTAATAAACAATTTGCGATTAGATGCAGGTATAAAAAGTTATCTTAAAACAATAAAACAGCGCCATTTGCCTCTCTTTTACAATAAGCAGAATGCAAATTCGGGGTATTTAGCTTTTTCGTATAACTATGCTAGGTTTAATATTACCTCTGGTTTAAGAGTCGAGAATTCTGTAATAAAACAAAATGAAGTCTCTTCTCATAACTATTTTGCTTTTCTGCCAAGTGCTCGAATAAACCTTCAAATAACGAAAAAACAAAAGCTGCAATTTTATTACCGTCGAACTATAAAACAGCCCAATGTATACCAATTAAACCCCGCTGTTTCTGTTATCGATCTCTATTCTATTAACAGAGGTAATTCGTCGTTAAAACCTTCTTATAAGCATATTTTATCGCTTGATTACACAATATTTTTAGGGAATAATTACCTGTCAACACAGCTTTTTTATACAAATGCAACCAATGTTATTCAAAATTTAAGTTTTGTAAATAATAATGATTTGTTCGAAACCCGAATAGAGAATCTAGGTAGGCAAAGTAAGTATGGAATAAAATGGTCAGGGGCAATAAAGCTGGGTAATAATATTGGGATTGCTCCATATTTCGAACTTGTTAAAAGTTATAATAGTCCTAATAATTTGGCAAAGCAATATCAAATAGCAGATAAAGAGTCATGGCATTACGAATCGGGATTCTCTGCTTCGGTAGGCTTTAAACATCAAATTTCGGCATCGGTGAATTTTCAGTATAATAGCCCAACATACGATCTGCAAAATCGGAGATATAGTGATTGCTTATACTTTGTTTATTTTGATAAATCATTTAAAAACGGTATGAAAATTGGGTTGTCTACAGCAATACCATTTGTTAAGAAATTTACCAGTTTTGGTATGGAGACTAAAGGTCATAATTTCTATTCTAACACCCAATTTGACATTAATATTTCGACTCTTCCAATAGGGCTACATTTTCATTATAAGTTTAATAAAGGGAAAAAGGTGAAAACAATAAATCGCGATAAAAGCACCGACGAAAATATTACTAAAAAAGGTTTTTAGGAGTGAGGTGTTTTAGTAGATAAATTATTGATGTGATTATGAATGAAATGTTTTGAAATATTCACTAATTGTTATTCAAACTTTACTATGACTTTTATGGTTATTCAGACTCAGACAAATTCCATCGATTGTCATTTTATTGACGATGGATTTAGGGTGAACGAAGAAATAAATTTGGCGGAGTAATATCAATTCAGATTTTTCTTAAGGGTAAGTATTAAAGAATCCTTTAAGCACAATATTAAGGGCGAAGTGTTAGAGGCCGATATTATTTCGAATCATCTGTTTTGTTAAGAATAACTTGGTTATATATAGTTTGGTTTTTATAGTTTTGTCTCCTTAACTGAATAAATTTAAAATGGCATTTGGATTATCACCTAAGTATTCCTTCGATTTTAATATCAAAGGGCTTACAAATAAGCAGTTGTTTATTACTGCTATTGAATCGGCAAATAAACTTGATTGGAAAATTAGTCGTATTGGAGAGTTAGGTTTTGTAGCTTATACTTCATTTTCTTTATCATCTTATAGCGAAGAGATTCATGTTGTTATCGATCAAGATAATATACATTTAAAAAGTAAATGTATTGGTAGTCAATTGGTAGATTGGGGAAAGAACAAAAAAAATATCGACACATTTATTAACACTTTTAATTCATTAAAAGATAACTTCTCTGAGTTTGATATTGAGTATAAGTATTCTGAATTAGCAAGATTGTTTGTTAATGAAGAAGAGGTTGGTTTATCTAAATCACCAGCAACAAAAAAAGAGAGGAGGGAAGAGTTTTTTGCACTCTTTAAACCTTCAAAAGGATATTTTATTACTCCTCTATTACTATACATTAATGTTGCCATATTGATTCTAATGGCAATTTTCGGGGTAAATATTTTACTTCCCAGTAGCGAAAGTTTAATACAGTGGGGCGCAAATTTCCGCCAAATGACAAGCGACGGACAGTGGTGGCGACTTATAACTAGTTGCTTTCTTCATATTGGCATTTTTCATCTCTTAATGAATATGTATGCTCTTGTTTATATTGGATTGTTGCTAGAGCCATATTTAGGTAAATTGCGATTTATTACAGCCTATCTATTAACAGGGATAGTTAGTAGCGCAGCAAGTTTCTATTGGAACGATTTAACCATAAGCGCTGGTGCATCGGGAGCTATTTTCGGAATGTATGGTGTTTTCCTTGCCATGTTAACAACAAATATTATCGATAAAGCAACTCGCAAAACTTTGCTTCTTAGTATTGGTATTTTTGTTGGTTACAACCTTCTTAATGGAGTTAAAGGCGGCATCGATAATGCTGCTCATATTGGCGGACTATTAAGCGGTCTTGTTTTAGGATATCTGTATGTTGTAAGCATTAAAAAGCCTCAGCTAGCAACTCTAAAAATTGCAACTATTGTCTTCTCTGTTCTATTTACAATAGCCTCTTCATTTATTCTTATTAATAATGCTACCACTACTGATACTGGTAAGTATTATACTGAAATGGAACTCTTTGTTACATTAGAAGAACAAGCACTTTTGGTTTTTTCAATGCCCGAAAACTCTACCGACGAAGAGTATTTGTACCAATTAAAGGAGGTAGGAATAAACTGTTGGAATAAAAATATTGAACTAATCGACAGAGTTGATAAATACAATTTAGACGAGTCAATACATAAAAGAAACTCTATTCTAAAAGACTATTGCAATATTAGAATTAAGAGCTACAAAACTATGTACAAAGCAATATCAGAAAATTCTATTATGTACGACTCTGAGATAGAGAATTGCAATAAAGAAATAGAGCAGGTTTTAAAGAAACTTGAGGCCATAAATTAAGCGAGAAGTTTAAACAACTCTGTTGGGTTATTCGTACACCAATAGAGTTGTTTTTATAAATCAACAATAAAACTGTAAAGGCTGTTAATGTTTTAATATGTGTTTAATTAATAAGATGTAATATCAATGCAAATAGCCAACCTTAATCCTAGAATAACCTGTGAACAAGACAAATTATTGAATTCTTTTGATAACGGGATTAATCGGGCTGATTATTACAATTTTAGCAAGTAGATACGCAAACAAATAAATTATGCCTGAGATTATTGATAAAGGAATTGCAATTAGTATGTTAATCAGTGGAATTTACATGACGCTGGTAGGATTTAGTATCATAAAACTAAAAGCGAAGAAGCCCGAAGACGTTGAGAAAATGAAAGTTTGGCATCAAAAGTTTGACAAGTTTTTTAAGATTGGAGGAATAACAGTACTGACAATTGGGATTTTTCTTTTGATTGCACCTGATTCTGATAATGACAACTGGACAATTTCACAGAAAGACAAAATGAAAGAACAAATATTGAATAGTTCAAGTTTTTTAAAGAGCATTAATCCAGATACCGCTGATTTGGTTGTATCATGTTTCGTAGATAAGTATACGGAGAAATTTACGCTTAAGGAATCATGGGAACAAGATAAAATGACTCAAGAGCAGATTATGGAATTGACTATGCCGATAATGAAAGAATGTTTTGATTTGTATGGAATTAAGACTAATAAATAAATGGCAGCTGCCAACAAGCGGTCATAAAACATTGCGCGGATTGTGGTAAATTTAAACAAAATAACATTTACTAAACAGCTTAGCGGCTTGATAGAATTTGTTCTTCTAAATACGCAACGTTTCATATGCGAGCCGTTTTACAAATGGCTAGTAGTATACTAATACAAATACCCTACTCACAGTAACACTTGCCTTTAACAACCCCGACATCGCCCTTTTGTAGGTCGATATTGCCGTCGGAAGGTTCTAGCTTGCCCTTCTGAAC
>JAFGOQ010000111.1 GCA_016926405.1 Bacteroidales bacterium | reverse complement strand
CATAATACTGCTATTTCTCTGCCTGAAACCTCTTTCGGCACAAGAGAAACTAGGCGAATACCTAGAGACAGCAGCTCAGAATAATCCTAAACTTAAAGCGGCTTTTAATAATTATATGGCCTCTATGCAGGTTGCCTCGCAAGTGTCGTCGTTGCCCGATCCGCAGGTTGCTTTTGCTTATTTCATACAGCCTGTAGAAACTCGTAACGGACCTCAGCAGTTTGTTGTATCGGCAAGCCAAATGTTTCCTTGGTTTGGTACATTAAAAGTAAAAGAAGGCTCGGCTAATGCAAAGGCAAAAGCTAGCTACGAGAACTTTTTAGCCGAAAAATCGAAGTTGTTTTCCGATGTGAGGTCGCTATACTTTACGCTCTATTTTTTAGATAAATCGATAACTATAACTAGGCAGAATATAGGGTTTTTAAATTCCATAAAAGAAATGGCAAAAATTAAGGTCGAGGCGGGTACAACTTCAACTGTCGATCAGCTGAGTATTGAGATGATGATTGCCGATATGGAAAATAAACTTTATTTGCTAAGCGACGATTTAGAAGAACAGAAATTGGCGTTTGCTAATCTGTTGAATGTTGAAAGAGGTTTTTATATAGAAATTCCCGAAGAGCTTTGGGAAGACAATGTTGGATATAGTAAAAGTCAATTGCTAGACTCGGCATTAGTAAACAATCATACTATTAATCAGTATAATTATCAGTTAGAGTCTGCTAGTCACAAAATTAATGTAGCCAAAAAGCAAGGATCGCCATCGTTTTCAATAGGCGTTGATTATATATCAATAGGTAAAGGCGATATGAATATGACGGGTAATGATGCTGTAATATTTCCAAAAATAGGAATCACAATTCCATTATATCGTAAGAAGTATAAAAGTATGGTTAAAGAGGCTGTCTATTTGGAGGCATCAAAAGATAATCAGCTACAAAACCAAAACAATATTGTAGCTAATCTTATTGAGAAAGGATATAAGAATTACATTGATTCGGATAGAAGAATTGAGCTTTATAAGCGTCAAAAGGAATTATCTTTTACATCGATAAAGATTATGGAAACAGAGTATATGTCGGGAACAAAAACATTTGAAGAATTGCTGAATATGGAAAGTAAATATCTGAATTATTCATTGCAATTAGAAAAAGCCAGATCGGATAAGCAGGCTGCTATTGCGTTTTTGAATTCGGTAATGGGAAAATAATTATAGTGACACAATAGTGTACATCATTATGTAAAACAAAATAAAAATGAAAAACATATTAAATATTATACGCGAGAATATTATACTGATAATAGCTGTTTTGGCTGTTGGTCTAATAATTGGGTATGTAGTAGGAACCCCATCTTCAAAAACAGAAAGTACAGATAGTAAAGAGGCTTTGGCTGATATTAACGAGCAAATTTTCACATGTTCTATGCATCCGCAAATTCGCCAAAAAGGACCAGGATTGTGTCCAATTTGCGCAATGGAGTTAATTCCTTCTGTTTCTGGTTCTACGGATAATTCGGGAGCAAATCCAAACGAAATACAGATGAGCGAATCTGCTATGCAGTTGGCAAATATTCAGACAACTATTGTAAGAAGAGGTCAATTAGTTCGCGAGATAAATCTTTTGGGTAGAGTAGAGGTTGATGAGAGTCGTATGTATGAGATATCAGCTCGTTTTAATGGACGAATAGAAAAGCTCTTTGTTAATTTCACAGGACAAAAGGTGACAAAGGGTCAACTACTTGCAAAAGTATATTCACCTCAGCTTGTTACAGCACAAAAAGAGCTTTTGGAAGCACTAAATTATAAAGACTCAAAACCTGAGATATACAAATCGGCTATTGGTAAACTTAAACTTTGGGATTTAACAGACCGGCAAATAAAATCGATAATAAAAAATGGGAAGCCAATTTTATATTTCGATATTCTTTCGCCAATTACAGGTGTTGTTTCTGTCCGACATATTTCGCTTGGCGACTATGTAAAGCAAGGTCAGCAAATGTTTATGGTGGCCGACTTATCGAAGGTTTGGATTATGTTTGATGCTTATCAGGCCGATTTACCATGGATTGTTGTTAACGATGATGTGGAATTTTCTCTGCCGTCGGTTTCTGGACAAAAATTAAAAGGAAAGGTGAAATATATCGATCCTATTATTAATCCTAAAACTAGGGTTGCAAAAGTTCGTGTTGAATATTCTAACACCGATTTTAAAATTAAACCCGACATGTTTGTTGATGGAGTTATTAAGTCATCGGTAAATAATGTGAAAAACAGATTACTTGTTCCAAAAACAGCAGTTTTATGGACAGGAAAGCGTGCTGTGGTTTACGTTAAATTGAAAGATAGAGAATCGCCAACATTTTTATATCGTGAAATTGTTTTAGGACCCGATGCTGGTAATTATTATGTAGTAGAAGAGGGTTTAAAAGAAGGCGAAGAGATTGCTACTAACGGAGTGTTTAAAATTGATGCGTCGGCACAGCTTATGGGACTAACAAGTATGATGAATCCCGATGGCGGTGGCATTGAGGTTAAGGGACATAATCATGATAATAAACACATGAACAACGAGGAAATGGTAATAATGGATGATCATCAGCATCAAATAGAAGTTGATGTGAAATTCAAAAGGCAACTAACAAATGTTTACCAACAGTACTTAGTTTTAAAAGATGACTTTGTTGCTTCTAATTCTAAAAAAGTCATAATCTCAGCTAAAGAAATTGCTAAAGCAATAAGTAATGTAGATATGAAACTTGTTAGTGGCAACGCTCATATTTTATGGATGGAACATATGAAGGCTTTAAATGAATCGATTAAGTTGATTGAGAATTCACGTGATATTGAAGAGCAGAGAAAAGCTTTTTCGGTATTAAGTCTCTCGTTTTATAAAAGTGTAAAGGTATTCGGTCTTGAAGGGGCTGTAACATATTATCAATATTGCCCAATGGCAAATACCGACAAAGGTGCCTTTTGGTTTAACAATTCAAAAGAGATTCAAAATCCATATTTTGGCGAAAAAATGCTTAAATGCGGTGAAACAAAAGAGGTTATTACATTTAAGTAGAATGTAGTATAGATTTTTATTTTGTTATTTAGTACTTTACTGATTGTAAATCAGTTCACAAATTAATTACTATTTATTATGAAAAGAACATTTTTATATTTTTTAGCCTTTGTGGCTACTGTTACTTTAACCAATTGTAATAGTACAACATCAAAAACAGAAACTCAAAAGGCTACTGAGTCAGAACAAACGGAAGTAACTGCCGAAGCTGTTGATGTTGCAGAGGGTACTTTTTCTGTTGAAGCTTCATGCGCAATGTGTAAAACACGTATTGAAGAGGCTGCTATGGCTATTGATGGAGTTGAATTTGCTGAGTTTAATCTCGATTCTAAAGAACTTACAGTTAAGTACGATGCCGAATTAACTAATGCCGACGAAATTCTTAAAGCAGTAGCCGATGCTGGTCACGATAACGAGAAGTATAAAGCCGATGATAAAACTTATAACGCTCTGCCAGGATGTTGTAAATACAGAAAATAATTTTTGTTTAGTAACAAAAATCCCGCGAGCATTAATGCTCGCGGGATTTTTTATTATAATTTTTTATCTGAAATCTTACATATTCATACCACCACAAACATGAATTGTTTGTCCAGTAACATAAGACGATAGGTCAGAACCAAGGTAAACGCAAGTGTTAGCAACATCTTCTGGAGTACCACCACGTTTTAATGGAATTTGACTAGCCCACTCTTTCACAATGTCTTCGCCAAGAGCAGCTGTCATTTCGGTAATAATGAAACCTGGAGCAATAGCATTACTACGAATACCGCGCGAACCAAGTTCTTTAGCCACACTCTTAGTAAAACCAATGATACCAGCTTTTGAAGCCGAGTAGTTAGCCTGACCAGCATTACCCGAAACACCAACAACCGAGCTCATATTAATGATTGAACCAGAACGTTGCTTAAGCATATATTTCTGAGCTGCTTTAGTAAGGTTGAAAACCGACTTAAGGTTTACATTCATAACTAAATCCCATTGCTCTTCAGTCATTCTCATAAGCAAAGTATCTTTAGTAATACCTGCATTGTTTACAAGAATATCAACGCTACCAAACTCTTTAGCAATAGTATCAACAAGCTCTTGCGACTGTGCAAAGTTACTTGCGTCAGACTCGTATCCTTTAGCTTTTACACCAAGTGCAATAAGCTCTTTTTCTGTATTATGGAAATTTTCGTCAGCTCTTAAATCAGTAAACGCTACATTAGCGCCTTCTTGTGCAAAACGTACGGCAATAGCCTTACCAATTCCACGTGCACCACCAGTAATAATGGCAGTTTTTCCTTCTAACATCTTCATAGTTTTATATTTAATGTTTGGTTTGTTATCAATTATATCTTTTTAAACGGAAACAAAAATAATCAAACTCTTGTCATTTCAAACATCAAAGTGTTGTTAATTGCTTAACATAGTCGGTGATATATACTATTAAAAGCTTTATATACTTATTATTCCTTGCATAAAAGTTATAGCTTTTCCGCTTATAATAACCCTGCTGTTATTGTTCTGACAATATATAGTACCGCCACGTTGCGATATTTGTTTTGCAATAAGTTGGTTCTTACCTAATTTTTTTGCCCAAAAAGGTATTAATGAGCAGTGTGCCGATCCTGTTACAGGATCTTCGAATATTGATGCTTGAGGAGTAAAAAAGCGCGATACAAAATCTACATCGTTACCTTTTGCCGTAACAATAATTCCTCCCGGATCTATATTTATTGTGTCTATTAAAGCTTGGTTTGGAGTAATATTGGCAACATCTTCTTCAGTTTCATATATCAACACATAGTCGCGCGATTTGTAAACTTCTAAAGGCGCTTTTCCTATTCCTTTTAGAAAAGCCATTGGTAAATCTGCTTTTAATGGCATTCTCGAAGGAAAGTCTAAACAGATTAAATCACCATCTTTAAACACCTCTAAATTACCACTAGCCGAGGTGAATTTAATAACCTCTTTTTTATATCGAAGGTGATTAAAAATTACATGTGCTGTTGCTAATGTAGCGTGTCCACATAAATCCATTTCAATGTCGGGGGTAAACCAACGTATATGGAATTTATCATCAACGGCCACAAAAAAGGCTGTCTCGGCTAGATTATTCTCTTTAGTTATTTTCAGAAGTACTTCGTCAGGGATCCATTCGTTAAGCAAACAAACAGTAGCCTGATTACCTCCAAAAACTTTATCTGTAAATGCATCAACCTGAAATATCTCAATATCCATATAGTAGATAAATTTGGGCGTTTATACCAAAGTTTCTAAAATATCAACAACCTCTTTTTTTAGATATGGAAGCGAAATTTTGTAATATCTGTCGTATTTTGGGTGTATAACCACTAGAAACATATTTGCAATATTGAGTCCGTAATTGGTTTCCAGAATATATTTGTACATGCTTTGTTGAAGAGCATATTTTATGTAGCTACAATCGTCTAGATGGCTTATAACTCCGTTAGCTTTTTTCGAATAGGGGCTCTCTTTTATTGGTTGGCCATAGATGTTTACCACGTTTGTACTTCGTTTCCAGTCGTAAATTTCAAAAGCTTCACCATTTTTTGCTAGTAAATCAATTGTTCCTGCAATAGGATATTTATCGTCAAAAATAGGCCACTCGGTACGGTATGGTATTAAGTGTTTGTGTTTGTCGGTAAACTGGCGAAAAATAAAAGTATCGGTGCTCTCTTCAACAGGCTTGCCTAGATAAAAATTCTCTATCTGCTTATGCATAAAGTCGCCTTTTGCAATAGCCTGTTTGCCTTTTTCGTCCCACATATCTATTACTTGCTCGGGAGTCATTTGCATTTGAGAAGCCTTTCGCATGGCCCAATATTCGCGGTCGAAAACACTAAAAAACTGCGATATAATTGTCGAAACAGAGATAATCTCTTTTCCGTCTATTACATATTTATGTTGATCGCCAAAAAAGGTTATCTTTTTATCGCGAGGGTGTATATTTTGCGTATTGTAGTCAATATTATCGTTCATAGTCGATTCTGAGTTTTGACCAGCAAAGATATAGCAATTTATTTACTTAAAAACTATAAATTAATGAGGTTAACGAAAATTTAATTTTGAGAAATAGCTACTGTTGTAGCACTATCTCCTTTTCAAAAACGAATAATCATCTATTATTGTAATAATTTCTGCTCCAAAGTTTTCAATTATCTTCTTTCCAACTCCTTTTATCTCTTGTAATTCTTTTTTGCTTGTTGGTAATTTTTTCGACAACTCCATTATTACCTTGTGGGGGAATATTTTCTGGTCGGCAACTTTTAGCTCCTTGGCTTTTTCGCTTCGCCAGCTTAAAAGTGATCTGTATAACTCCTGATGATTTGTCTCTTCCTCAACGCTAGCCAGCTTAACTGGTTTTATTACAGTAGTAGTTTTTTTAATAATAGCTTTTGCTCTATCGGTCATAAATTGTTTAACGCGAAAGCCTTTAGAACAACTTTTCAGAAGGTCTGTTTTTATTCCAATAATCTCGTTTATGGTAACCAATCGGTTTGTAACCTCTTTCTCAAGAGCATAATTCTCTGTTTCAAAGCTACTATGATCAATAGTGTACTTAATAACATTTTGCGTTTTATCCAGAAAATAACCACAAGCCTTTTTTATTCTTTCCTGAAGTTCTTCATTCTCTTCTATCATCGAATTGGCCGAAACAAGTCGGTAAAGTTGACTGTTGAATTTTTGTGATACCACAATCAAATTGTTATAAATATCGGTGTGAAGCTGAGTTAGATTATCTTTTAAATTTCCAATTACCGAGCTCTCTTTGTCGTCTAGCGAAGCAATGCAGCGCTCAATGTGATAATTTAATTGTTTATAGTCGAAAAGACTTATTAGCAGTGTAAGTTCGAAATTGGTTTTCGACTGCTGAAGCACATTTTTGTCGGGCTGGTTCTCTTCTAAACTTTTATTAAACTGATTAACTATTCTATCGCAGATAACTGCATTTGACGATACTTTGCTACTTAAAACAAGGCCTTCTAGATTTTTACATCGGCTTAAAGCAACGTATGTCTGACCATGTGCAAAGGCTCCTTTTACATCAATTATAGCTCGTTCAAAAGTAAGTCCTTGCGATTTATGAACGGTAATAGCCCAAGCCAATCGAAGCGGATATTGTGTGAATGTACCTAAAACTTCGCGAGTTATTTCAGCCGTTTTTTCATCAACATCATACTTTACATTTTCCCAAATATCTTTATCTACGGTAATTTCATCGGCATCGCCTTTGCACTTTACGGTAATTTTGTCGTTGCCAATGTTTGTTACAATTCCAATTTTACCGTTGTAATATTTTTTCTCAAACGATACATCATTCTTAACAAACATCACCTGAGCATCTTTCTTTAGTATCAGTTTCTTTGGAATAGGATAGGAGTTCTCTGGAAACACACCTGATACTTCGGCTGTAAATATCTTTTCTTTACCCTTTAATGTTTTAAGTTCAGTCGAATTTATTTCGTCAACCGATTTATTATGGGTGTTTAAATTAATATATCCATCTTCTTTTGCTGGCTTAAAATCGGCAATGTATCGTTTGTTTAGCTCGTCTAACGATCTTTGAGAAAGTCTGTCGTCGCGTATTTCGTTAAGAATATCGATAAACTTTTTATCTTTTTGTCGATATATATGTTTAAGTTCAATGCCAATAAAGTTAGCCTCCTTAAATACTTTACTACTAAAGAAAAAGGGAGTGTTGTAATAATCTTTTAGTAGATTCCACTCTTCGTTTTTTACTACCGGAGCAAGCTGTTGTAAATCGCCAATAACAAGTACTTGTGTACCACCAAACGGCAACGAACGGCTTTTGTATTTTCGCAAAATCTGATCTATAGCATCAAGTAAATCGGCACGAACCATACTTATCTCGTCAATAACTAACAAATCCATCGACTTAATCAGATTTATCTTTTTCTTTTTGAATTTAGGATGATAAGCAGATTTTTCGTCTTGGGCATCTAATATTGCAAATGGCGAAATTGGTCCAAAAGGCATCTGAAAAAACGAATGTATTGTTACTCCTTTGGCGTTAATAGCCGCAACACCTGTGGGTGCAACAACAACCATGCGCTTTGGCGAATTGGTTAACAGATTATGAAGAAATGTTGTTTTACCTGTTCCAGCCTTACCTGTTAAATAGATATTTCGGTTGGTATATTCAACAAAATCGTGTGCTAAATCCAGTTCGGGGTTTAATGTCATGCTTTTTTTTGTTTTAGGGGGATAAAGTTAACAGAAAAAAACGAAGCGATAAAAGATAAAAAGCGAAGAGCCTTTTATTAAAACCGGCGAGTTTTACTTTATATCTTCACTTTTAGCTTTATTTTTTAACCTTAAAAGTATACCCACTTACCATTCTCGCGCTTAAAAAGCGAGTTCTCATAAATGTCGTTTATCTTACCATCTTCCATAAACAAAGCTCTAAATTCTACATAACCAGTAGAGTCGTTTTGTTGGCCATCTTTTTTACTTATAACAGTTAAACCAACCCAACTAACCGATTTAGCCCACTTTTCAATCTCTTTCTTTTCTTTGGTCGATGGTCGTTTTAACGAGTGGTGACTCTTTAATAGATAATTGCCGTCGGCCAAAGTAAATGCCGTATATCTTGATCTCATAAGCTCTTCGGCTGTTGAGGCATCTCTTTCGCCATTAATTATTGCTCCACAGCAATTGTTATATTCTTTTTGTGAACCACAAGGACAACCCATATTTTAATTTTTTATGCAAAGATAATTAATATAAGCGCGTGTGAAATTCTATCAACTATATGACACCGAAAATAGAAATGATTTTATTGCGTTAGACTATTTATACTAGTATTTAATAATCATTTATTTATAAAAGGTGCTACAATGCAACCTTCTATCTTTACTATAATATATTATAGAGTTT
>JAFGOQ010000110.1 GCA_016926405.1 Bacteroidales bacterium | reverse complement strand
TTGAAAAAGGTACACCATTATTAGATGTTATTAGAATTATTAAGCCATATACTGTTCAGGGAGAGTTGATTATTTTTAGGGGTGTTAATTCTATAATGATGCCCGAAGGCGCTCTAATAGTACTTGATGGTACAATATTGGGGACACATATTTCCGATTTATCTTTTATTGATCCAAAAAATGTTGATAAGCTAAAAGTTTCTACTGATCCAAAAGATATTTTGAAATATTCTGGAGTTAACTCGGTAGGATTGATAGAAATAACAACAAAGAAGGGAGATATGGAAAAAAATGAGTTAGATATCTCTAGATATAATCAATCAGTCAATCAATTGAACACTCTATTATGGCTTCCTAATCTTGATTTAACTAAAACTTCGAAAGTTGCAATTGGTGAGCAAAATCAAAAGGGACAATATGTTATTAGAGTTATAGGAATTGATAGTAATTCTAATATTTATTTTTCTAATAGAAAAATTAAAATTGATTAGACAATAAAAAAGAAAATATGGTTCTTGCAAATAGTATACACATAAAGTCTAAGCGATTGCATAATAGTTTTGCAGCATAATATTTGATTTGTAGATTTTTAAATATACTTTTTTCAGCCGTCAATTTATATTATTTCGCCTGCCGAAATTGGAGAGCGTATGAAAGAGGTGTTAAAAATTGATCTACCTGACAGCGTCTACAAGACCTGTCGGCGTTGGTTAGTAGAAGTTAGAAAGTTTAAAAATAGACACACGCTTACGCGCGACTACAACCAAAAAAAACAGCCACCAGTAAATATTACCAGTGGCTGTTTTTTATTGATAGTAACTATTTTAGTTTTCCGATGGTACATCCTCTGTTTTGCGGCTGCCACGTTGCTTTGCTATGGTTTGGTTTCTGTCGATTATTGTTTGCAGACCAGCCTTTAACTTAAGCCAAGGTTCGGTTTTAAGAATCAGACAATTTACGTTAATAAATGCCCAGATATTATTTATAGCCTCTTTAAGCTTTTTCCACTCCTCGTCCGATTTTAATTTCGACTGGTTAGTAATAAAAGTATCTCGAGTAACAATGCCTGCTGTTAAATTATTAAGCGACTCCCTAACACTCTCGAAATAAGGTTCGGCACCAATGGCTATCGACGCTTGCTTAAGCTCGGGTACTCTATCTTTTTCGTCGAGCATATTTTCGGCTCTACTCTGTTGTTTAGTATAGCCATAGTTTTCAAGCGACCATCCCTCTTTTTTAAGCAGATTATCTAATAGACTAGCATTTTGGGCATCGTCTGTATTGTTTGAGTAGGTTTTACTCTTAATAAAGTACTTTAGACTTCGAAAATCGTTGTTAAAAAGACTGTCTAGATTAACAATATTTTCCGATAGAGTATTTGTATTACTCTTATGCATAGCCTCGTTTAAATTTAATAATAAGCTATTTGCATTGGTCGTTAAACTGTTTAAGGTAGGGTCTTCAATAGCCGATTGTGCTATTTGAGCCATGTACTGACTGGCAAACGAGTATGCCAAATCTAATGTGAAATTTTTAGTGGTAATAGGTTCCATAATTTGTAATATTTGATTAATAATAAAGTTGATTTATAAAGTCTAATTTTAACGGTATTTTAAAAATAAAAAATATATAACAAACTACAATTAAGATTTATAAAAAAAATTATCGAACGTTAATTTGCTATCGAGAATTTTTTTTTCTCCCTCTTTCGATGAATTTAGCAGCCTGACAGTTTTTTTGTTGCCTCTTTCGCTGAATTTGGTAGCCTGACAGTTTTTTTGTTGCCACTTTCGACGAATTTAGCAGCCTAACAGTTTTTTTATTGCCTCTTTCGATGAATTTAGTAGTCTGACAGTTTTTTTATTGCCTCTTTCGCTGAATTTAGCAGCCTAACAGTTTTTTTATTGCCTCCTTCGGTGAATTTAGTAGCCTAACAGTTTTTTTATTGCCTCTTTCGGTGAATTTGGTAGCCTAGCAGTTTTTTTGTTGCCTCCTTCGGTGAATTTAGCAGCCTAACAACTATACCTGACAGGTTTCGTAAACCTGTCAGGTATATATGGATATTTGATTTGGTAAAGGAAACTGAGCCTTGGGTATATGAGGATGGGAGTGAAGTGTGTATTGTTTGTTTATTATGGATATAACATTGTATTAAACGGTGAAATGAAAAATGACATAATTGACACTAGTTTTATAAGTTTTGTGTAGGTTAATTTGCGCCTTCAAAAAAAAGGTGGGAATAATCCGAAAAGCCACCCTAAATAAGAGAGTAGGAGAAATTACTATTTTTTTATAAAATGAAAAAGATTTTAAATTTATTGCTTGTGTTGTCATTTGTTGTAGGTATGTCAAGTTGTAAAAAAGACGATGAGAATCCTAACACTAAAGTTGTTATTACTGTTAAAGATGCTTTAGGAAAAGTTAAGCCTAATACTACAGTACATATGTTAGATGAAGCAGCGTCTGAAACTTTGGGAAACAATCCTATATTTGCTATGAAGTCAGTTGTTACAGACGATAATGGTGTTGCAACTTTTGAATTACAAGAACTTTTTGACCTAGATGTAACAGCTACACAAACAACATTGTATTTTACTATTTTTGAAAAATCCTCATTTACTACTTATAAAGTACTAGCTACTGCTGGAGTTACTATTAAGAGAGGTGAAACAATAAATAAGGAACTTAAATTATAATAAGCAAAAGGCGGAATTAAATTCCGCCTTTGTTTTTAATACAAATCTATAAACTCGTAACTATTGCCCGTCCAATCCATAAACTTAATAAAGTCGTCTTTCGATATTATTAGTGTGGCGCGGTTGTCGTTTGGGTGAAAGCTCCATTTGTCCGACTCTAGTAGTTTCTTATCTAAAAATACATGAACGTGGTTTTCCGAATCGTTTATTAAAGCAAATGGCGAAACCGATCCTGGTTTTATCTTTAAATATTTATCCATTCGTTGTTCCGAGGCAAACGATAGCTTACCCTGCTTTAATAATTGTTCAAGATCTTTTATCTGCAACTGATATTTATGCTCAAACACCGTTAAATAATGGCGGTTTCCTTTGTGATTTCTGAAGAATAAATTCTTGCAAAAACCAACACCTAACCACGATTTATGCTTTATAGCCTCCTCTATTGTATGCAACGGAGGAGGTTCAATGTATTGGTATTTTATGTCTAGTTTATCTAGTATTTCGTATAGTTCTGGTTGTCCTATCATTTTTTAGTCTTTAGTTATTAGAGTTTAGAATTAATAACGGCCATCGTTATTTAGGCATTTATAATTCTTAACTCATAACTACAAATTCGCGGTTTTAGTTCTTCAAAGAATCAAACAAAATCTCTGCAGGGTGAAACGCCGTTTTCTGTGTTCCCTCTTTTATCTGATGACGACAGCTTGTTCCAGGAGCAGCTATAATAGTATTTTTGTCGCTGTTTCTTACTGCAGGGAAAAGCACAAGCTCGCCAATCTTCTGCGATAATTCGTAATGCTCTTTTTCGTAACCAAACGATCCTGCCATACCACAACATCCCGAAGGAATCTCTTCGACAGTATAATTCTCGGGAAACGATAATATTTTTATCGATGTTTTTGTCGATGCAATAGCCTTTTGCTGACAGTGACCATGAAGTTTTATATGTTGTTCTTTATTGGTAAACATCTCTTTAGTAATGTTTCCTTTGTCAATTTCGTTCGAAATAAACTCATCAAACAAGAATGTGTTTTTGGCAATTGTCGATGCAATTGCTTTGTTTTCTTCAGTAGCTAGTTCAGGATATTCATCTCTAAACGAAAGAATTGCCGATGGCTCTATTCCTATTAATGGAGAATTGTCTGTAATAACAGCTTTTAGCTTATCGATATTATTGTTTGCAATTTTTTTAGCTGTTCTAACTAACCCTTTCGAAAGGTATGTTCTTCCGCTAACCTTGATATCTGCAATAATTACGTTGTAGCCAATTTTTTCGAGAAAAAGAATAGCTTTTTGTCCAATATTGGCGTCGTTAACGTTGGTAAATTCGTCGCTAAAGAAATATAATGTACCTCTGTTTTTTGTCTCCGTTTTATGTTTTTTGAACCATCGGTTTAGCGATTGACTATTGTATTTAGGCATTCGTCGTTTACTATTAAAACCAAGGGTTTTCATAAGAATAGGTGCCGTAATATTGCTTTGCATAATAAGATTAGTAAAAGCGGGCCAAATCATAGCCAGGCCACTAAACTTGCTAATATTTGCAATAAGCCACGAACGGAACGAAATACCATTGCTGTCGTAATAATGTTGAAGGAATTCGGCTTTTAGTTTAGCCATATCAACGCTCGATGGACATTCGCTTTTGCAACCTTTACACGATAGGCATAAATCTAATATTTTATAAACCTCTTTCTGATTAAAAGGGTTTTTATCTGTAGAGTTCGAAATATATTCGCGCAAGGCATTAGCTCTTGCTCGCGTAGTATTGTGCTCGTTACGAGTAGCCATAAAGCTAGGACACATTGTTCCTCCAATTTCCGATAGCTTACGACAATCGCCCGATCCGTTACACTTTTCAACGGCTCTAATAAATCCACCCACAGCCGAGAAGTCGAAAACAGTCTCTAAGCTGGCTGTTTTTTCTCCTGGCACATAACGTAGGTGCGAATCCATAGATGGAGTATCTACAATTTTACCTGGATTGAAGATGTTATTAGGATCCCATGCTTTTTTAATCTTTTTGAATATTTGATAGTTTTTATCGCCAACCATAATTGGAATAAACTCACCACGAAGTCGTCCGTCGCCATGTTCGCCACTTAACGAGCCTCGGTATTTTTTAACTAAATGGGCAACATCTTGGGCTATTTTTTTGAAGATCACAATGTGCTCTTTATCTTTTAAATTAAGAACAGGGCGTAAGTGTAATTCTCCCGAACCAATATGTGCATGATAAACACAGTCTAAATTATATTTATCAAGAATAACCTTGAAGTCGTCCATATAATCGGGCAGAAGCTCGGGAATTATTGCTGTGTCTTCAATAAGCGAAACAGGTTTAGCGTCGCCTTCAATATTCGATAAAACTCCTAATCCAGCTTTTCTAAGATTCCACACTTTTTTTGTGTCCTCGCCATATATAATAGGATAGGAGTAACCAAAGTTATTTTGTTTTAAATCGTCGATAAGTTGTTTTGTGGTGCTTTCTATCTCTTCAATTGTATGACGAGCAAACTCAATCATTAATATAGCACCTGGATCGCCCTCTACAAAGAATCTGTTTTTTTGCTGTTCAATATTCCCTTTTGTGCACTGCAGAATTAAATCGTCCATCATCTCAACAGCAGCAGGACTGTATTTTAGCGCTACCAAATTAGCTTTAAAAGCCTCTTCTTTAGTTTTAAAGTGAGCGCATAAAACACCAATGTTTTTGGGTGGTCGTTCTGTTAGGTTAAGCTTTATTGCTGTATGAAAAGTTAATGTGCCTTCCGATCCTGCCAGAAGATTGCAGAAATTAAATTTCTTGTTGCTTACCTCAAAAGTATCGCAATCGGCAAGCTGATCAATAGCATATCCTGTGTTACGACGTTTTAAGTCGGGATGCGGGAACTCGTTAAATATGTTAGAAATAGTCTCTTTGTCGGATAAAATATCTTTAATATTTCGGTATAGTGTACCTTCAAAATTGTTTAAGTTGCATTTTTCGTTGAATTCATCTTTCGATAATTCTCCGAAAACAGCCTCCGATCCATCGCTTAAGAATGTTGTTATTTCGGCAGTATGATCACGCGCGCTTCCGTACACAATAGAGTGTAGTCCGCAAGAGTTATTACCAACCATTCCTCCAATAGTACATCTGTTGGCTGTAGATGTTTCTGGACCAAAAAATAGATTATAGGGCTTAAGGAAATTATTAAGCTCTTCGAGAACAACACCTGGTTCAACAATAACCCATTTCTCTTGAGTATTTACCTCGATAATATTTTTAAAGTTTTTCGAAATGTCTACAATAATACCATTACCCACAACTTGCCCTGCAAGCGATGTTCCTGCTCCGCGAGGAATAATTGGAGTGTTGTTTCTGTTTGCATATTCAATTACTAATTGAATATCCTTTTTTGTTTTTGGTACAACTATAGCAATAGGATATTCTTTGTATGCCGAGGCGTCGGTAGCGTATATTTTTATAGTAGTTTGGTCGGTATAAATTTCACCCTCGAATGATGGTATATTTAAGCTTATTGTACTTGCCATTTTTTGATTTTTTTGAAAGGCTAAAGGTACAATATTATTTACGAATTGATTTTTTAGAATAAAAAAAAGAGACTCTGTATTGAAGTCTCTTTGTATGTTCTATGCTAGTCCAACAGCCTTTTTAAATTCTATTAAATCCTCGGTGTTTAATATCTCTTCGGCTCTGTTTAACCATCTTTTTTTGGTTTTGTCTTGTTGGGCTTTTTCGTAGTATCTAATAAAATCGGGTAATTTACGAACGTACTCCGATCGAGTTTTTAGAACTTCCTGGTATTGTCGTTTATTAAAATACATAGTGTATACTTCGTGATCCGACAAAAAGTCTACCCTGTAATTATTTTGCTTTGACTTTTTTGTGTCTAAACGACCAATACATAGTCTGAAATTACTATGATAAGTTCCTTCATCTTTAAGACATTCCATTTTTCTGATTTTCCTACCTTCGTCTAAGGTGTATTTTCTAACGCCTTTTTCCATGAAGTGAGGAATATTATGGGCGTAAGTCTCTTTACCTTTAACAATTTTATTAGTAGCAAATTCGTCACCAAACATCTCAGCAGCCTTTTTGTTATAGGCTTCAGCAGCTTCTTCGGCGGTTTTAAATTCTGTTCCTAGAATATGAACTTTTCCATCGTAATAAATTTGAGCTAGAAAGTTACTCCCAGACACTGCTACCCCTTTGTAACCTGTTTTGTTGTAGTACGATTGTAATCTTGTTTTTTCGGAGTTGTTAATTCTTTTAAGGTTAGATAGTCTACAATCAAGTTTGTTACCATTCATAAAGAAAACAAGCTTTCTTTTTGGATCGGTAGGGATAAAATGTTCGGCAATAAGTTTGTGTAGGTAAATAGTTGTTAATTTACCTTGATACCATTTTTGGTAAAAACCGTATCCCTGTTCATGAGCTCTAAGGTTCGAGATAATGTGAGGGTAGTTTTTTTCGAGAAAATCGTACACGTTGGCGTCAACTATGACTAACGTGTCGCTGTTTTTTAAAGGAATTTGTATTTGCATTTTGATAGCCTTTTGTTAACCTTACGGATAACCTTTAATTATTTAGTTATAGTATCTGATTTTTTTCATATCAAGGGTAAATATATTAAATGAAATTTAATTACAAAAAAAAATATGCACATTGTTTTGTCTTTTTTTCTCTTAACGTCATATTATAAATGGTTAGTCCTCAATTGAATTATTTTGAGAAGTTATTTATGATTATCAATTGAAAAACAATTTCCTTATCTGAAAGCGGGTTGTAACTAGGTGTTATTTTACTATTCTTTGTTTTGCAAATAGTGTTTTGTGATTGTCTTATGAAGTACATCTGGCTTGCTTTGGCATAAACAAACCAGATATTAGTACTCCAAAAAAAGTCCCGATTTTAACTAAAAATAGTTAATCTGTCACATGAGAACGTTTGTATTTCTCATTGACGAGTACTTTGGCGGGAATAGAATCATAGGAATACGTTAAAAAAAAACGATATCGATAATGCTCTTAAACCGCGAAAGCAATTATCATTCATCATTAAGACAGGTCTCCTGGCTTGCTTTGTTCTTCATAACCTTCCCAGTTTATAATAAACCAGTGGTGTTTTTTATGAAGAATTATTAAATAAAGCTTACAGTTGCGCGTCAGCTCACGTTTTTCACGTGATTCCCTTTTAAACTCAATTGAGTATCCTAATATAATATGTGAATGAACAGGTTGCTAAGATATGCAAAAATCTATAGATATAAGTTTATTATTTTAGAAAAAGAGTGTTGTTTTAAGTTTTTATACCGATCAATTGTTCTATGTTTTATTTCTGTGAATTTTGTTATTGGCAATTAATCTTTGCTATTTTTAACTCTCTAAAATTTTAACACAAAAATATGAGAAGATTATTAATTATTGTTATCTGTTTTTCTTCGGTTATCGTTGCTATAGCTCAGAGTAGCGAAGAAAAACTATTGAAAGAGTTTCATAACATTAGAAGTGAGCAGGTAAATGGATATGCCAAAAAACTTTGTGGAGTAGAGTTTAAGGGTAGGCTTTCGGGAACACCCGAATATATGAATGCTGCGCAATGGGTTGCAGATAATTTTTCTAAATGGGGTATTAAGCCTATTTTAAGCGACTCATCATATTTTCAGATGTTTAATTGTGGATATACTATAAGAGAGTCTGTTGGCGAATTGTCGGTTTTAGTTAAAGATAAAAAAGGTAATACAATAGAAAAGACTTTATCTTTTCCTGATGACTTTTTACCAGGCTCAAATTCTGGATCTGGCCTTATTGATGCAAATATTGTTTACGTTGGATATGGTATTTCTGCCCCTGAGTTAAAGTTTGATGAATATAAAAATGTTGATGTAAAAGGTAAAGTTGTAATTATAGAATCGGGTGTTCCATATTCAGGTAAAGATAAAAGTCAAATTGAAGAGTGGAGTAAATATGTTTCAGCCAAATATAAAGTTGATAATGCAATAAGTCATGGAGCAGTAGCAATATTACATGTTGGATTAGTTGCCAAGCCAGGATATCCATATAATGAAAATATTGTTTATGCTCATATTGGTGATCATATAGTTTCGGAGTTGTTCTTTGGAACAAACAAAAAATATAATTATCAAAAATCTTTGATTAAAAAGTCATTGCGACCAGCATCAGTTGAAATTCAACACCGAATTAAAATTTCTGCTGAGACAACTCATTTTACCAATGGTGAAGTTTGTAATGTAATTGGTGTGATTGAAGGCTCCGATCCCATTTTAAAAAACGAGGTTATTATTCTTGGAGCTCATCTCGACGGGCAAGGAAATCCTGGTGCTCTTTTTCCTGGAGCATTAGATAATGCGTCGGGTGTTGCTAATGTGATGGCTACAGCTAAGGCTTTATCTTCGATGGAAGAGAAACCAAAGCGTTCTATCCTATTTATTCTTTATGGAGGCGAGGAGGAAGGTCTTTTAGGAAGTGGATATTATGCCGATAACCCTCTATTCCCTTTAAATAAAACTCTTTGTGTAGTAAATATGGATATGGTTGGTAATGGTAGAGGATTTGTTTTGACAAGAGTTGATGAGTATCCGTTGCTAAAAAAGCATTTTGTTGAATCAAATAATAACTATTTACATAGAACACTTCGAACTAGCAGCGAAAAGCGTGGAGAAGGTAATCCTAGAACCGATGGACATTTATTGTATAATAAGGGGTATCGTGCATTTGGTTTATGGATTTCGGATAGAGAGAAACCACTTTATTATCACCATCCATACGATACTATGGAAACCTTAACTCCTGAAATTATGGAAGATGTTTCGAAATGGATGTTTATCTCTGTTTACAATATTGCTAATGATACTTTAATAGATATAAATAATATTGCAAAGTAATGTGCTTTGTAAGTGTCATAAATTAAGGGTGTTTTCAATGTTGTATTAAATAAGATTAAAAAAAATGTAAATTAGGTATTTGGATTCCGAAAATGATTACTACATTTGTATCGCACACGACAGAAACGTGTAAGAGATAAAATTATATACTAAAAAAAAAGATATGGAAACTTTGTATACAGCAAATGTTAGAGTTGAAGGAGGAAGAAATGGTAAAGCAGTTAGTTCTGATAATGTATTAAATTTAGATTTACGCATGCCTCTTGGCTTAGGTGGAGATGGTGGTCATTATACAAACCCAGAGCAATTATTTGCAGCAGGCTATGCCGCTTGTTTTGATGGAGCATTGAACCTTGTTGCTCGCACAAAAAGAATTAGAATAAAAAATACTGTTGTTGATGCTGCTGTTTCATTGGGTAAAGATGATTCAGGATTGGGTATTTCGGTTGTTTTAGATGTTACAATTCCAGAAATCGATCGTAAAGTGGCTCGAGAGCTTTTAGATGAAGCTCATCAGGTTTGTCCTTATTCTAAAGCAACAAGAGGTAACGTTGATGTTGAGATTAATTTGAAATAATTTTAATGTAGATAAACAGTTTACTTTTTAAAACAATATCCCGAAATGGTTGTTTAGTTACAATATTTCGGGATTTTTAATTTTATTATTATGAGAAGAGTATTTACAATCATTATTCTGATATCTGTTTTCTTTATTTCAGAATCATTTACGCAGACAAATAATACCATGGACAAAAACGATAATAGCGATTTTTATTCGCTTAGTGCTAAAACTCTTACTGGAGACAGTGTTAATTTTTCTGAATATAAAGGAAAAGTTGTTCTTATTGTAAATACGGCTAGTAAATGTGGATTTACACCTCAGTATGCAGGGCTTCAAAAGCTGAATGAACAGTATTCTAGTGATGGTTTAGTTATTTTAGGATTTCCTTGTAACCAATTTGGTGGACAAGAGCCTGGAGGAGTAAAAGAGATAGGAGGGTGTCTGTTAAATTATGGAGTAGATTTTCAGATGTTCGAAAAAATAGAAGTTAATGGTGATAATACTCATCCTGTTTTTGTTTATCTGAAGAGTAAACTTTCTGGGACATTTGGTTCGAATATTAAGTGGAATTTTACCAAATTTATCATTGATAAGGATGGTAAGCCTTTTAAAAGGTATGCTCCAACAACTAAACCAGAGAGCTTAGTTAAGGATATTGAGAGATTATTAGGCAAATAAAAAAGCAGAATTTTAAGTTCTGCTTTTTTATTATATTTTACCATTTTCTTTTTGGATGATCTTCTTCTTTTGGAAACCAAACATACTCTTTTGAAGAGTCTTTTCTTCTTCCTAATGGTTTTTTGTCAGATCTCTTAAAATCACCTGTTTTGTCATCTTTTTTATTGCCCTTCCACTTTTCAGAGCTACTAAAAGATCTTTTTTTGTCATTAGATTTAAAATCTCTTTTCTGGCCAGGTTTTTTAAAATCTTTTTTCTTATCGAATGATCTTCTAGAATCGTTATCAGAATAGTTTCTAGATGAAACAGGTCTAGGTCTGTTGTCAACAGGGTTTTCTTTAGTACCACGGTACTGAAGAACTAATCCATTTAAAAAGTTACGTAATATCTGATCGCCACATTCTTTGTACGATGGGTGATCTTCACTACGGAAAAAAGCACTTAACTCAGTTTTTGATACTTTAAAATCAACTAAATCCAAAATTTTAATAATATCGTCGTCTGTAAGCTTTAAAGCAACTCTTAGTTTCTTTAAAATGTCGTTATTTACCATTGTAGTTTTTATATTTGGCGCAAAGTTAAGCTAAATTATGGATGTACAACATGGTGAAATAAAAAAAGCGAATCGATTATCGATTCGCTGTAATTAGTAATAATTGATTTTTGGTTACTCAGGATTTTCTATTTCCTTCAAAATTTCATTGGCAGCATCAAGAATTCTAGTATCGTCTAAAGTAACAACGCCTCCATCTGGGCCTTGTTCTACATGAATTCCAGCACTTTTACCCTCGTCATAATGGGTCGCTCCAAAATAATTGCGGATAGTGTCTTCTCGCATTTGGAGCCTATCCGCAATTTTTTTCATACTACCACTAGGAAGTCTATCCTTTATGCTTCTCAGTTCATTAAATGTGATTGTCTTTGTCATAGTAAAACGATTTTGATTTTTTGGGATGTTTAAAATTAATAATAATGTTTGTAATTCAAAATTTTTTATTGATTAATAAAAATTAATTTTATGAAAAAATAGGATTAATGAAAAAAGGAATAATTGCAATAGATCTCGACGGAACACTTTTAAATAGTAATAGTGAATTATCGGATATAAATAGAGATGCGCTTCTACAAGCTCAGCAAAATGGTTTTTTAGTAGTGATAGCAACAGGAAGGTCATTGTTTTCGGCTAATAAAGTTCTTGTTAAAGATTTACCTATAGATTATCTTATTTTTTCATCGGGGGCTGGTGCTGTTGATTGGAAAACTGGTGAGCTATTATTTTCTAATAATATTCCGATAAGTAAGACTCAAAATATTATTGATGTTTTGAAGAAAAATCATCTTAATTTTATGGTTCATAAAGCTGTTCCTGACAATCATTGGTTTGCTTATCATAATGCAAACGATAATTATCCTGATTTTACATTGCGAAAAGAGATTTATTCAGATTATGTTTTAAATCTGCCAAATGATAATTGGAAAAAAGAGTCTTGTCAGTTTATTGTTATGTTTTCTGATATTACTGAATTTTATAATATAAAAGAGTTT
>JAFGOQ010000109.1 GCA_016926405.1 Bacteroidales bacterium | reverse complement strand
GTATCACTAAACTCTAAAAACTAAAAAAAAACAAACAACATGATTTTAAACACCCTCGATTGGATAATTGTAATAGTCTTTTTTATTTTTTCGCTTCTAATAGGTCTTGTTGCAATGCGCAAAGCGGGAAAAAGTTATGCCGATTTTTTTCTATCGGGAAGAAATATGCCCTGGTGGTTGCTTGGTGTTTCAATGGTAGCCACAACTTTCTCGTGCGACACTCCTAACCTTGTGGCCGATATTGTTCGTCAGAACGGTGTTGCTGGAAACTGGGCATGGTGGGCTTTCTTATTAACAGGAATGTTAACAGTTTTTATCTACGCCAAGCTATGGCGACGTTCGGGCGTTTTAACCGATTTAGAATTTTACGAGATACGATATGGAGGAAAACCAGCAGCGTTCTTAAGAGGATTTAGAGCATTATATCTGGGAGTATTTTTTAATGTTCTTGTTATCGCAACAGTGTGTCTTGCTTTAATAAAAATTGGTGCTGTAATGCTTAACTGGTCGGCTGTTGATACGCTTTTAGTAGCATCGGTTATTCTTTTAATATACTCGGTTTTGGGTGGTTTACGAGGTATTCTACTTACCGATTTTTTTCAGTTTATTGTCTCGATGATTGGAGCAATTGGTGCTGCTTTTGTTTTATTAAAACGACCAGAAATAGGCGGATTAACCGATATGTTAACACACCCAAATGTTATGGGTAAATTAAATATGCTACCCGATTTCTCTGATAGCAATGCACTATGGATGTTGTTTATTCTTCCTCTTGCGGTTCAGTGGTGGAGCGTATGGTATCCAGGATCGGAACCAGGTGGCGGCGGATACATTGCTCAAAGAATGCTGTCGGCTAAAGACGAAAAAGGAGCAATAAAATCGACCCTTTTCTTTAATATTGCCCATTATGCATTACGCCCTTGGCCATGGATTCTAGTGGCTCTAGCTTCGCTGATAATTTTCCCCGATTTAGTGTCTCTTCAAAAGGCATTTCCTAATATCGATCCAAATATTGTTCAGCATGATTTAGCTTATCCAGCAATGATGAGCCTGCTGCCTCACGGCTTTTTAGGATTGGTTGTAGCTTCGCTGATAGCTGCTTTTATGTCAACAGTATCTACTCAACTAAACTGGGGAGCATCGTATATTGTTCACGATTTTTATTTCCGCTTTTTCGACAAGCAAGCATCAGACAAAAAACTTGTTTTGGTTGGACGAATAGCCACTGTTTCGCTAATGATTTTAGCAGGTCTGTTTGCCTTAGTGCTTCAGAATGCTCTGGGGGCATTTAATATTCTTTTGCAAGTGGGAGCTGGAACTGGTTTAATATTTATTCTGCGCTGGTTTTGGTGGCGTATTAATGCATGGAGTGAACTTACAGCAATGATAGTGTCGTTTTTAGTTGCTCTATTTTTTCAAATTATTTATCCATACACTGGTTTTCCTGAACTCACAGATGGTATAAAACTAGTTTCGGGAGTAGGCTTTACAACTATTGCTTGGGTGTTGGTTACTTTTATAACAAGACCAACCGACAGAAAAACACTAATAAACTTCAATAGCAAAATTCAAGCTGGTGGTCCAGGATGGGAAAAAGTTAACGAAATGGCAAAAGCCGACGGTGTGGAAATAATTGAAAAAGCAAAAGGATGGGATGTGCCAACAGGCATCTTGTGTATGGTATTAGGTACAATTATGGTTTATTCAGCACTATTCTGTTTTGGATACTTCCTTTTTGGCAACTTACTGCTTGCTTCAATATTATTTGCGATAGTTGTTGTTTCGGGTTGGTTGCTGAATAAGACACGAAAACGATTGGTTATACTCTAAAATATTATGACTGTAGAGACAAGGTGTTACTTGTCTCTACTTTAATGTACACATACTACAAAACAAATCCACTTATATTCCGTTATAGATGTAACTCAAATATTTACAGCTATGCGAAAAATCATTATTCTAATATTTCTTTCAACTTTTCTTTATTCATTTGGCCAGATTAATTACTCTAAGTACGGAGTTGACCAGACAAAACACATTCCTGTAGGATTAAATATTGGCGATCAAGCTCCTTCTTTCTCTGCAAACGACCAATATGGAAACACAGTTGTTCTGGATTCACTGTTAAAAAAGGGTTCGGTTGTAGTAATCTTTTATCGTGGTTATTGGTGCCCTGTATGCAGTCGTTATCTGAGTAATTTACAAGATTCGCTTGCATATATCGAATCTCGAAAAGCAACAGTTGTTGCTATTACACCAGAGAAACCAGAAGGCATCCAGAAAACAATTGCGAAAACAAAATCGGAATTTGTAATTCTCTCGGATTCGCTTGATAAAATATCAATAGATTACGATGTGCTATTTAATGTGACAAATGGATATGCAACAAAAATTAAATTAGGACTTTTTACAGATATAAGTAAGAATAATGGTTCACAGGAAGCCAAACTTCCTGTTCCTGCCACGTTTATTATCTCGCCCAACCGAAAAATTATCTACAAACAGTTTGACATTGATTACAAAAATAGAGCACATGTAATTGACATGATTAAGGCGTTGGAAAATGTTGGTCGATAATTATACAAGCCGAACTTATAAACTATTACCATCTTTATTTCTCAGTATAAAAATAAAAACGCTGATAGCATACTTTTTATGGTATATATCAGCGTTTTTATCGTTTAAAATGGCTATGTTCAAAAATTACTCATCCTTAAGCACCTCAACAGGATTCTGCTTTGCTGTTTTGTATGTTTGAATCCACACTGTTGCCGATGTCACAAATAATACAATAACTCCTGCCATGGCAAAAATCCACCAACTTATGATTGTTTTGTATGCATAATTTTGCATCATCTTTGTAAGTATTATATATGCTATTGGTGCAGCAATTATGAAACTTATTGACATCCAACGTAGGTATGTTTTATTTAGCATAAAGATAATCTCGGCAACAGTAGCGCCATTAACCTTGCGTATACCAATCTCTTTTGATTTTTTCTTAAGCATAAATAATGACAATGCAAACAACCCAAGAAGTGACAGAATTATGGATATTATTCCTCCATAAATAACAAGTTTTTTTATACGGTCTTCTGATTGGTAATTACGAAGTACCATATCGTGTAAAATATATGTTGCTGTTTCCCAAGTAGGGTCAAAATCTTTAATTGTGTTATTCACAAAATCTACAGTTGACTTTGTAGCATTACCCAAGGTTTTAATAATTATATAGTTGGTATTGGGGTTGTAATTAGTATACATTAGCGGATCAATCTTTTCATGTAGAGAGAAATAGTTATAGTCTTTTGCAATACCAATTATAGTAAAAACATTCTCGCCCATATTTACCTTTTTCCCTATTAAATTATCCTCACCCAAGGCTTTTGCAGCAGTTTGATTAAGTACAACGCCCATTTTATCGGTAGTAATATCTTTATCAAACGCACGTCCCTGATAAATCTGAATACCCAAAGCACTAAAGTATCCTGGATGTACTCTATATTCATTAATACCAATTTTATCGGCATTACCTTTTGAGGAGAGACATATTGACTGTCCTGATGTACCACCAGCGGGACTGTGAACGCTACCTGTAACCTGAACCACCATTGGTGATTGTTGTAATTTATTGTTTATGGCATCAATATTTTTTTTTATTTCACGGTTAAGACCCTCTGCAACAATAACACTTTGAGGCGAGTACCCAAGGTCAAAACTCTTCAGATAATCTATCTGCTTAACAATTCCCGTAGATGTAATTATTATTATAATTGATATCGCAAACTGAAATATTACAAGAGCACCTGTGAGCCCATGTTTGCTTTTGGTGGTTGAATCTCCTTTAATAGTATTCTGAATTGGCTGGCGAGATATTATTATGGCAGGGTATATTCCAGACAATATTGCAGTGATTATAGTTATAAACACAAACCATAATCCAGGAAGGCTTATTAATGAGAATTCAATTTTTTTCTGTAATAAAGAGCTTACATTAGGTATCAACAACTGAGTAAGTATCAATGCCAGTATTGCAGCAATAACTGTTAAAAGCCCCGATGTTGTGGTAAGTTTCATAAATAAATCTTTACGCTCGGCTCCAAATACTTTGTGAATACTAAAATCTTTTATTCTTGATTTATAGTGAGCTGTAAACAAGTTAATGTAGTTTATAATGGCAATAAGCAATATAAACATAGCTATTATCGAATATAGATAAACTCTATCCATATTTCCTTGTGCACCCATTTTGGATGAGTAGTCAGAGTGAAGATACACGTCGGTAAGTTTTTGCATGCTACTTGTGCATGTTGCACTCCACTGACCAAAAAGCTCATTGTTCACCTTATCTGCCTGTGTTATACATTTGTTAATAACTTGATTGTGATTAGTAGCCTCTTTAAATAATAGATAAGTAACAAACTCTAGTCCACCCATATGATTTAAGTAGGGAAGTGAGTTCATTGGTATAACGACATCGAAGTCATAGTGCGACTTTTTAGGAATATCCTTGATAACACATTTTACAGTGAGAGTAGCTTTATAATAAGTAAAGCTTTTGCCTATTGGGTTTATATCACCAAAAAACTTTTTGCTAGTTCGCTCATTAATGATAACTCCATTTGACTCGGACAATGAATTTTTTAAATCGCCATAAAGAGGTGTAAAGGTTAAGATATCTAAAATCTCAGGATCGGCAAAGACTGTCTTTTGCGATATATATCGCTGATTATCTACATAAATATTGTTGTAGCCGTCGACATAAATTTTTGCCACAGCTTCAACTTCGGGTACATTTGCCACAATGGCATCTTTTGCTGCTGCACGATTTATATCGGTTGTGTACGACTGATTTTCGGACTTTACCGACACGTTGAGTTTATATATTCTATCGGCTTTTGTATTAAATGTGTCGTATCCTAATTCACCATGCACATATGTAACAAGTAAGAGCGATGCACACAAACCAACAGCTAAACCCAATATATTTATTGTAGTTAGAAAGCTATGTTTTTTAATTTCGCGAAATGATATTTTTAAGTATTTAAAGATCATAAAAAAGTTGTTTTAAGTAATTGTATTTGTTTTTATACCAACTCAGTTACCATTTTTGCTTGCACCTGCTCTGTTATAATCTGCCCATCAAAAAGATTAATAATTCGATGTGCATAGCCTGCATCCTTCTGTGAATGAGTAACCATAACTATTGTAGCACCGTCGGCATTAAGTTCCGAAAGTAGTTTCATAACCTCCTGACCATTTTTTGAGTCTAGATTTCCAGTTGGCTCATCGGCAAGTATTAACTTTGGATTTACCACCAAGGCACGAGCAATAGCTACACGTTGTTGTTGTCCACCCGATAGTTGTTGTGGAAAATGATTTTTGCGATGGCTAATTTTCATTCTATCTAAAACTTCTGCTATTCTCTCTTTTCGTTCCGAAGCACCTATTCTAAGATAGTTTAATGGTAGTTCAACATTTTCGTAAACAGACAATTCATCAATCAAATTAAAACTTTGGAATACAAATCCAACTTGTCCTTTGCGTAAACGTGTACGCTGAAGCTCTTTTCGTTTTGAAACATCAACACTATCGAAGAGATATTTCCCCGATGTTGGATTATCTAGCAGTCCAATGATATTAAGTAACGACGACTTACCGCATCCCGAAGGACCCATAATTGCTACAAACTCTCCCTTTTGTACATGTAAATTTACATTGTTAATAGCTGTTGTTTCAATCTCTTCTGTCTTAAAGACCTTGTTTAAGTTGGTTATTTTAATCATAGTTTTGTTTTTATTTTTGATAAATACGCATAGTCGTACGTCTCTTTATGTTAATATATATTTACTGTAAAATTATCTTCTCACTATCACCAAACATATCGTATCCAGATGAAATTATCTTTTCTCCGGGTTTAAGCCCATCAAGAATCTGATAATACTTTGGATTTTGCTTACCAATAGTAATCATTCGTTTTTCGGCATAACTACCATCTTCAGACAACACAAAAGCCCACTGTCCACCTGTGCTCTGGAAAAATCCACCACGTGCTACTTGTAAACTTTCAGTGGTTTCGCCAAGTTGCAAGTTCATATAATATGTTTGCCCTGTGCGCATATTTTCGGGCTTTTTGCCTGTAAAAATTAAATCAATATCAAACTGCCCCTCTCTAACATCTGGATAAACTTTAGCTATTTTTAGGTTAAAACTATCTTGCTTACGCTCTAAATTAGATATTAATCCTTTTTTAATTCTATCAATATAATGCTCATTAATTTTAGCCTTAATCTTAAACGACGTAAGAACATTAATTTGCCCAATACGCTGTCCCTTGCTGATTGACTGTCCTATGTCTGCTGTTAAAGAACCCAATTGTCCATCAACAGGAGCTTTCACATTAAGATTATCTAGACGCTGACGAACCATCGATAAATTTATCTGCATATTATTTAAATTCTGATCCATGTGTGTCCGTTGATTTTCGCGAAAAATTGAATCTTGCACAAGTTTCATGTATATCAGTTCGCGATCTTTTACTGCCAAAGTATATTCTTCTTGCGACACAATAAACTCCTCCTTCGATATTACCTTCTTTTCGTATAACATCTTTTTGGTTTCGTAATGACGCTTTAGTCTTAAAATCTCGAAGTCTTTGTGTAAAATCTGTTGCTTATTGATAATCTTTCCTTGCTCCATTGCAATCATAGTATTTCGAAGTTCGTTAGTATGATAAGCTAGATTCGATTCGCTATTCATAATTGTTAGGTTAAGATCATTGTTTCGAAGCTTGAGAATTACATCCCCACGGTTAACCATTGCTCCCTCTTCAATGTAAATCTCCTCAATCTTACCACCCTCTTCAACATCCAAAAACACTGTTGATATAGGCTCTACTTGCCCCATAATTCTGATGAAGTCGTGAAACTTTCCATTAAAGACCTCCGAAATAATAACTTTTTCTTTTTCAATATTCAATTTAGCTGATGTGTCTCTAATAGATATATAAAGACCAATTGCAATTACTAAAACCGAAATAGAAATATATTGTATGTGACTTCTCTTTATTAACCTTTTGCTCTGTATTTTCTTATCCATATTTTTAAACTTTCCCTTTTTAAAGCAATGGACATACCAAAAACGGAATGTTTCAGAAATAGAACAGATTAGAATATTTAGTCTATTTCGTATTGTATAAATATTTTACAACAGAGTGTAAAAATATTTGACACCTATTTTCCGAACTCTATTTTTATTTATGTTTGTTCATCGGTTATATATCATTCAGCAACCCTAAAACAAAATAAACAATATGCAAAAAGAGTCAATTCTTATTGTAGACGATAATAAAAATGCCCTAAGCGCTCTTCGTATGTTTTTGATGTTAGATTTCGAAAACGTAGTAACAATATCGAATCCAAATTTATTGCCAAGCAAACTTAAAGAGCAAATGTTTGATGTTGTTTTGTTAGATATGAATTTTTCAGCTGGAATAAATAATGGAACCGAAGGACTTTTCTGGCTTTCGGAAATAAAAAAAATATCGCCAACTACCGAAGTTGTTCCAATTACTGCCTATGGCGATGTTGAATTAGCTGTTAAAGCTCTTAAACTTGGAGCCTCAGATTTTGTTCTTAAACCTTGGGAGAACCAAAAGTTGTTGGCTACTATTAAATCGTCGTGTCGCCATCGTCAATCAAATTTAAAAATAGATAAACTGCTAAGTCGCGAGGATTATCTTAAGCACGAGATTAATAAAAATAGAAATATAATTATTGGTGAATCGCCAGAGATAAAAGCTGTACAAAAGCTTATCGAAAAAGTATCAAAAACCGATGCCAATGTATTAATTACTGGTGAAAACGGAACTGGTAAAGAGCTTGTAGCGCAAGAAATACACCGCCAATCAAATCGTGCAAGCGAGTTAATAGTTAGTGTTGATATGGGCGCAATTCCCGAAACATTGTTTGAAAGCGAACTTTTTGGGCATAAAAAAGGTGCTTTTACTGATGCTCGCGAAGATAGAATAGGAAAATTTCAGCTTGCCGATAAAGGCACCCTATTTCTTGACGAAATTGGTAATCTACCTCTTACATTACAATCGAAACTACTTGCCGTTTTACAGAATAGGGTTGTAACACCAGTTGGATCAAACAAAAATAATCCAATAAATATTAGATTAATTAGTGCTACTAACTGTAATATGCAAGATATGGTTGGTAATATGTCGTTTCGAGAAGATCTTCTTTATAGAATAAATACTATTCAGATTGAAATACCTCCTTTGCGCGAAAGAGGAGATGATATTGAACTTTTAGCAACTCATTTTCTTAAAATATTTGAAAAAAAATATCAGAAAAGACTACTTAAATTAAGTATTGGGGCTATCAGAAAACTTAAAAAACACAGCTGGCCAGGGAATATACGCGAACTACAACATACAATAGAAAAAGCTGTTATCCTAAGCGATTCGGATGTGTTAACAGATAACGATTTTTTGTTTAATACAACTCATAATTCAGCGTCTGATAGACCAGAAAGTTTAGAAGAGATGGAACGCATAATGATTGAGGATGCTATGGACAGTAATAGAGGTAATTATTCGGCAGCAGCAAACCAGTTAGGTATTAGTAGGCAAACACTTTATAATAAACTTAAGAAATATGGTCTTTAAAAACGTAACTCTTACCCTGCTTCTTAATATTATTGTTTTTGCCGCCACAATAGTATTTTTAACACTTACTATTCAATCAGAAAAGTGGTTATATGTATCAATTATTTTTGGTCTATTAATTATTGCAGAAGTCTATAATCTTATACTCTTTTACAACTCTGTAAACAGAAAGGTAGCTTATTTCTTTGAAGCTGTAAAAAACGACGACTCTTCTCTGGTTTTTCCTGAAACCATAACAAGTAAATCAATTGTAAGGCTACACAAAAGCATGAATAATATTAATAAACTAATTTCCGATATAAAAATTAGTAATCAGAGTAATGAAAAATTCCTTATCGAACTTATAAACCATTCGTCTACAGGATTAATGTCGGTAGATAATAGTGGATATATTGGACATATTAACAATAGTGCAAAAACTCTTTTGGGAATTAATGATACAGCAAACTTTAATACTCTAAAACAACAAAACCCTGTTATTTTTAAAATTTTAAATTCTATAGCTCCATTTGAGAGACGTAGTGTAAAACTTCTTTTTAACAGCGAGGTAAAGCATCTTGTTATTCAAAAATCGACTCTGAAATTTAAAGATGAAGAGTATGATATTTTTTCGCTCGATGACATTAAAAAAGAGATAGATGAAAATGAGTTAGACTCATATCAAAAGTTAATACGAGTAATGACTCACGAAATAATGAACTCTATTGCTCCAATTACCTCTTTAAGCAATACTATATCTAGATACTTTCATTCAAAACAACAACCAAAAAAACCAGATGAGATTACACAAAAAAATATTACAAATACAATAGATGGATTGTCAATTATTGAGGAACAAGGTGATGCTTTAATACACTTTGTTGATAACTATCGTAAGTTGACAAAATTACCTGAACCAAATTACAAAAACATAGTTGTTAAAGATTGGCTAAACTCTTTTGTGATGCTTTATAAGGCCGAAATGGAGTCTAGAGATATAATATTTAGAGTTGCTTTTGATAACAACATCTCCAATTTTATAAGTGATGACAAACTTCTAAATCAAGTAATTATTAACGTTATTAAAAATGCCATTCATGCTGTTCAAAATTCTACTAACAAAGAGATTGCGTTAATTTTAGAATTGTCTGAAACAGGAAAACGTGTAATAAAAATTTCTGACACTGGGTGTGGAATAGAGTCAACACTTATAGATAAAATATTCATTCCATTTTTCACAACTAAAACCGATGGCGATGGTATTGGTTTAAGTTTGTCGCGCCAGATTATTAAACGCCTTGGTGGAACTTTTGCTGTTAAATCGGAACTAG
>JAFGOQ010000108.1 GCA_016926405.1 Bacteroidales bacterium | reverse complement strand
TATTTCACTATGTGAGCCTTCTTGCATAAACTTACCAAATTTTGAAGTTTTCTCTTTTATCTCTTTATTACCGTACTCGCCATTGTTTATTTTATCAGCAACTTCTTTGCAATCCGATAACATTTTAGCAAGTCGTTTGTAGTTAAAAGCTACTGTTGTTTTCTTTCCATAGTTTACAACAAAAGAAGGTGTAGTGCGTGATTTTTCCAAATCACTTTCTTTTACCATATCTATACCTTCTGTTTCAAGAGGATAGAATTTGTATAATGACATTTTTCCAGTGATTATTTCTTCTAAAAAGCCTTCGTTGCCACCTATGCTAGCAACAGTAGGATCAGTATATTTTAATTTAATATAGTTTTTGCCATATAGATGGTACGAATCTACGTTTTTAACATCTAATTTCATTTTGTTTGAAACTTCTCCATGTACAGAGTTGTATGTGTCTAAATCGTATAATTTGAATTCGCTTTGAAATTGGTATGGATCTAAATTAAATGGTGAATAGAATAGTATTACACCTTGTTTTTCATTACCCTTATTATCTTTATATACAACTTCGTATCTGTAGTTTTTAAGAACAGGTAGTTTTGCCAACGTTTTGAAATCAGGAGTATTCCCTATATTTGCAGTTTGTCTTTCTTGGTATTCTTTAGCTTTCATTCTTTGAGTGTAAGAATCTGCATCAACTTCTTTCAATAAAGTAATATATTCGTCTTTAATAGCATTTGGATTAGTAAGAGTAAGAATGTTTACTAAGTTATAAATAGCAGCTCTAATTACTTTTTTATTGCCTTTGTAATTGTCTTTAAGTTTAGCAAATTCACCATCCCAAAAATCAAAAATGTCTTTGTATTGAGTATATAACTCATTAGGGTTTTCGCCTTGATCTAGTTTTTTTAATAACTCTATTCCCCTTTCAAAAGGAGCTTGCCAAGCAGTCATATCATTTTTTTTGTTTGACTTAAATGATTCAATGCGTATTTCGGTGGTTGTTCTTGTGTAACCAAGTTCAGAGGCAATAATATCTTTTGTTTGTGACAACATCTCTTTTGCAAACAGATCTTTAATGTAAGGGATGATCTGTTCTTGTTTTGCGTTAACGTCGTTTTCGAGAGCTTCTTTAGATGTTATTTTTTTGTCTAAGCTTCCGTCTTTATAAGTAGGAAACATTATTTCAATTTTTCCTACTTTCTCAGAAAGATCAATAGATTTGTTTATTTTGCCAGAGATTGTTATTGTCCAATTAGGTGTAAAAGAGTATTTTGCGCGGTAGTTTACTTCGCTATTACTCATGTTAACATATTCAGGAATAGGAATAATAGCGGCATTGCTCTTTAAGGTAATAATAACGTCTGGATTATCAGTTGTATAAGTGAATCCTTGAGGAGATAAAAAACCTTTTATTGTTTGTTGATCATACCCCGATTTATCATTTAATTCTGGTATTTGATCTTTTTCCCAATTGCAATCAAAAGTTTTTACACCTGTTAAAACAGTTAATGGCAATCTTGTATGCCCAACTATTAAATCTTCTTTGATACTTTTTTGACCAAAAGATGTCATACTCAATGCCAATAAGGCAATAGCAAAAATTTTATTTTTCATGTTTGATTAGATTAATTTATTAGTGAATTTTTCACTAAGATTTAGTTTGTGTTTTTTAACTCTGCAATATATAAAAATATACACTTTGTTGAGAGCCTATTTTTTTATATTACATAACATAAAAGGCTGTTGGAGTTTATCCAGCAGCCTTTTTTTAATATTATATATTAGTGTCTGTATGTTTTACCTAGTTTGGTGTTAATCATCTTCATCGAGAATAAATATTTTTTCTACAGGTACTTCAAAAAATCTGGCAAATTTTAGTGCCAGCATTGTTGACGGAACAAACTTTCCTTTCTCAATTGTATTTATCGATTGACGCGAAACACCTATAGCATCTGCTAATTCTGCTTGTGTAACATTTTTAATTGCTCTCTGTATTTTTAGTGTGTTTTGCATACTGTTTAAATTAGACGAGATTAATTTAACTGAACTGTTTTAATTATTCACTGAATTATTCAAATCTTTTCAAACAAGCGAATGAGCCAAGAAATGCAACAAGTTGAAATTGTAGTACATATAAGCCTTCCAACGGTGATATAAATGTCATAGTAAATATTACAGCTAACCAAGTTAAAACAATCGACCATGTTAGTGCTTTAATTCTTAATAGTTGCATATACTCGTCTTCAACTTTTTCTTTTGAGAAAATATACATTAGTAGTCCTGTAAACGAAAAGGCAAGGCTTATCCATGTGTATCTTTTTTCAAGATTATTAGGAATCCTATCGTAAGTTATGTTTTTAGGGTTGTATTCAGCTTTAGTGGAAGCATCGTGATATCCGCTTAAAAACGAATCAACATTAGCGATACACGAAAATACAACGGCAACTAAGTAAAGTGCAAAAGCAATCTTCTTTGTGTAATTAGGTAGAAATGTTTTAATCATATTTTTAAATTTTTAGTAATATATTTGCGACCAAAAGTAAAACAAAGTTTACATAAATACAAATCTGTTGTACTTTTAATTGCTTGTTTTGGTTTAAATAGCTTTGTATACTTAAGCATGTGTTTTTTATGAAAAAAATGTTAAAATCAGATATTTAATTCAACCTTTTGAAAATAGAATAGTCGAAAGCGAAGTCGTAACAGTGAAAAATTAATCAATTATTATCACTTAAATTAAAATAGATATGATAAAACATCAATTTAAAACCCTATTTGTAGTGGTTTTACTGCTTTTTGCTGCAGATGTAACTTTTGGTCAGCAGATAAAAGTAAAGCAGGTTAAGTTAAGCAATGGCTTAACAGTAATTTTAAACGAAGATCATACTAAAACCGAGGTGTTTGGTATGGTTGTAGTAAAAGCAGGTGCTAAAAACGACCCTAAAGATGCAACAGGAATGGCTCATTACATGGAGCATATGCTGTTTAAAGGAACAACAGAACTGGGTACAAGCGATTGGGCGAAAGAGAAACCGCATATTGACCGTATTTTTGAACTTTACGATCAGCTTGGTAAAACAAAAGAAGATAGTTTGCGAGCTAAAATCCAGAAAGAGATAAATAAAGAGTCTGTTGAGGCTGGTAAATATTCTATTCTTAACGAAACAAGTGCACTTATTGATCAAATGGGAGGTACAAATTTGAATGCAGGAACAGGATGGGATCAGACTGTTTACTACAATTCGTTTCCTCCAAATCAAATTAATCGTTGGATTGAGCTTTATAGTCATCGCTTTATTAGTCCTGTTTTTAGAGCTTTTCAGAGCGAGCTTGAGACTGTTTACGAAGAGAAGAATATGTATTCAGACAATTTTTTCTCTAATCTTTTAGAGGCTTTTAATAAGAATCTTTTTAAAGTTCATCCGTATGGTCAGCAAACTATTATTGGAACAACCGATCATCTGAAAAATCCTTCGTTAAATAAGATGTATCAGTTTTTTAAGACATATTATGTAGCTAATAATATGGCTTTAGTAATGGTAGGAGACTTTGACACTGAAACAATTTTACCTCTTATAGAAGAAAAGTTTGGACAGTGGGAGCGAGGTGACTTACCAACAGAACCAACTTACACAGAAAATTCATTTAATGGTCGCGAGTATGTTGAGGGACGTTACAGCCCAATAAAACTTGGTATTCTAGGATTCCGTTCGGTTCCTTCGGGTCATAAAGATGAGTTACCACTGTCGTTGTTTTCTACTTTATTGTCAAATTATAATCAGACAGGAGCAATAGATAAAATGGTGTTAAATGGCGATGTGATGGCAGCTCAGTTAATGCCAATGCATTATCAGGATCAAGGTGCCGAGATAGTTCTTATTGTTCCAAAATTGATTGGGCAAAAGACAGCTACTGCCGAGAAAATGGTTCTTGATGCAATTAAAAAGGCTCGCGATGGAGAGTTTGATGAGGCTTTGCTAGAGCAGGCTAAACGCGAGAAGTATGTGGAGTATCAGTTGGGTATGGAGTCCTTTGAGGGTAAAGGTTATGCTTTGTCTGAACTGTTTACACAAGGAAAGGATATTAAAGAGATTAACGAATATCCATCAAAAATACAGTCGATAACAAAAGAGGATATAGTTAATGTTGCCAAGAAATATTATGGCGACAACTATTTGGCTTTCTTCTCAAAAATGGGATCGCCTAAGAAAGAAAAACTTGAAAAGCCAGGGTTCGATCCTGTTGTCACAAAAACAAGCGAGAAGTCGGTTTTTGCAAAACACTTTGAGCAGATTCCAGAGGCTAATTTTAAAGTTGATTTTGTAAACTTTAATGGCGATGTAATTACCATGGATGTTGCAAAAGGTGTTAAACTTCACTATACAACAAATCCTAAAAACGATATTTTTACTGCCACAATAGCTTATAAAGTTGGCGATATGGCTATTAAAGAGGCAGGTTTGGTTTCTTCGCTTATGGGATTAGCTGGAACTAAAGATTTAAAACGCGACGAGCTTAAGAAAGAGTTTGCTAAGTTGGGATGTACTTATAATTTTCATGCTAATAAGGAGGAGGTTTCCGTTGAGTTAACAGGTTTAGAGGCTGAGTTGGATAAAGCATTAGCACTTTTAGGTAAACTTATTGCCGAACCTGTAGTAACAGCAGACGATGTTAAAACAGCTTATAAAGCATTAATGTCTGAGCGTAAATTCGATACTGAAGATCCTTTATCGGTTGCTCAAACATTAGCTGGCTATATAATGTATGGCGATAATACGGAAAGTCTTCGTCGTATTTCTAAAAAGCAGGCTAAGAAATTTAAGGTAGAAGATTTTAATCGTCTTTCGAAACAGATTTTTAGTTACAATACCGAGATTCATTATGCAGGTAAGTTTGATGGAGTAAAGGTTAAAGATCTTATAAGTAAGAATATAAAATTTGCTGCTAACCCTTTAAAATCGGATGTAGAAACCGATATTGAGATTAAAAAATATAACGAAAATGTAGTATACTTTGTAAACAGAAAAGATGCAGTTCAGTCGAATATTCTGTTTTTAGTTAACGGAAAAACTTTCAATAGAGACGAGGTTCCTGTAATGGAGGCTTTCAATACCTATTTTGGAGGAGGTTTCTCTGGTTTAGTTCTGCAAGAGATTCGCGAATATCGTTCAATGGCTTATTCGGCATCGGCATACTTCCGTAAGCCAAGTAAAGATGGTATGGCAACATGTTTTAAAGGTTATATAGGAACTCAAGCTGATAAAACTATTGAGGCTATTAAAGTTTTTAGCGAGCTTAAAGATTCGATGCCAGAAAAGTCAGAGCGTATGAGTTTTATTAAACCTTCGCTTATACAGTCTTGTATTACTAGTAAGCCCGATTTTAGATATATTACCGAGCAGGTAGAAGCATGGAAAAAACAAGGGTATGACTCTGATCCATCAACTTTTACAATGATGCGTGCTCAATCTCTTACTTTTGACGATATTGTTACATTTTATAACGATAATTTGAAAAATAAACCAATGGTTATAATGATTGTTGGCGACAAACGTAAGATTGATATGGCCGAATTGGCAAAATATGGCCGTATTGAATTTGTTAAACAAAAGAGTTTGTTTGTGAAATAGTTAGTTTAAGTTAAATGTTGAAAAGGGCCGCTTCAAGTTTTTTGAAGTGGTCTTTTTTTTTATAGGCTTATGATAGAATTGTTGAATCTATTATATATGAAAATCGATAATGTTTATTAAAGTATTTAGTTCGTCGATTTGTGTTATATCGTTTTCTGTTTTTAATACTTCAACCATTTCTGTGAGCATGAATTTTAAAAGAATAACATTTGAAGAGGGTGTGTAATATTTGTTTTTAGGTTCTATTTTGTTTTGCTCTAAGTATTTATTGATTTCTGTTTGCGAAAAAACAGAACCTTTGTTATTGGCATTTATATAAAATAATATATCGTCGTCGCCAAAAATATTGTCTTTGTAGGCAAGAACAAAATTTCCTAAAAGAGGAACACCGTATACAGGTAGCTCAAGAATATTGGCTATATGTTGGTAAATAATACCAAGCGAAACACTATTTCCTTTCTTTGTTTCAAGAACGTTGCTTATGTAATAGTTGTTAGAAGAAGTTGGGTGTTGGTAGTTGGTGTCGAAACCATTTGTTCGGTAAAAGATGTAATTAATGATTCTAACTTTCTCTAGAGCTGTTAAATTATTATTTATCTCAATCCAGACATTTTTTGCAATAGAATCAATTTTCTTTTCAATTTCGTCGGTGTTTATGTTTGGGTATCTATGTTTATTGATTATTAGTGCACCCGACAATAATGTTGAGTATGGCGATTTACACCATAATTCAAGATTTTTCTTAGTGTCGTTAAACTGAATTTTGTGAATTATATCTTCAATTTTGGTTTGGGTTTCAATATTTGAAGCCTTTTCCCACTGTTTTTCGAGAGAAGGAATCGCTTTGATTCCTTCCTCGATTATTTTTTCGGAAACAGACAAATATATTACAGGATCAGGATCCTCAAGTAGTGTAATTAGTGATTTTAATAATTTGTCCATTTTTGTTTTTTCTTATAAGATAGTCACTTTTTTATAGTAAACAGTCTAAAACATCGTTGATAAGTTTTTTAACAACTGGATGGTAATCCTTACTATATGTTTTATTTACTCTGTTTGCAATAATTGCACAAATAGTTGCCGATTTATGTCCAAGTAAGTTTGATAAACCATAAATGGCCGAACACTCCATTTCGAAGTTTGTTATTGCTTTGTTTTCATATCTAAACGATTCTATTTTTTCGTTTAAGTCTGAGTCTTGAAGAGGAAGACGAAGAACTCTTCCTTGTGGACCATAAAATCCAGGAGCCGAGATAGTCATACCTTTACGACCTAGTACTGCTAATTTGTTTATAGTTTCATTGTCGCCTTTTACAAAGTATGGGCTAGTAAGTTTCTTATTCCAATTTGTGTGTGACGTAAAGGCATCTTCATAGTCTAATTGCGCAATTTTATCGCGGTTAGCATAAAAATTTAAAAGCCCATCAAAACCTATTGCCATTTCAGAAACAACTGGAGTGTCAACTTCAATATCTCCCTGAATAGCACCCGAAGTACCAATGCGAACAAGAGTAAGTTGCTTGTGTTCTTCTTTTACTTGACGCGTATTTAAATCAATATTTGCAAGAGCATCAAGTTCGTTTACAACAATATCAATATTGTCGGTACCTATTCCAGTAGACAGTGCTGTAAAGCGTTTGCCTTTATAAGTACCCGTTTTTGAAACAAACTCGCGATTACACGATGTGTGCTCGATATTATCGAAGAAACTTGCAACAATATCAACTCTTCCAGGATCGCCAACTAGTAAAATAGTATCTGCAATGTTCTCTGGTTTAAGATGCAAATGGAAAATCGATCCATCGCTATTAATTATCAATTCTGACGCTTCTATCTTTCTCATAATATTTATTTTATTGCTAGTAAAATTAATAATTGCCCTTGCTCGAGGCAAAAATAAACGGTTAAAATATCAAAAAAAATACTTTAAAAAAATAAAAATTCAAATAAAATTATGTTTTGTAATGATTAATAGGGAAGGTTTTAGCTTATTGTGCTGAATGTTAATTGTATTGTGGTGTTAAATGAAGATTAAAAATATTTAGATTATAGTTAAATTCAACTCTGTTATAAATATTGAGATTAATTATTGATGCTATTATTGATATAAGAGCCGATTCTAT
>JAFGOQ010000107.1 GCA_016926405.1 Bacteroidales bacterium | reverse complement strand
TGATTGCTATATCCTTTGCAACTGCAATTGGGAATTCTACCCCAATAAAAAATTTACTGGTAACAAAAGGTGTTTCGGTTAATACACCTGTTTTTAACAATGTTGCCGATGTCGATAATAATTCGTACAAAGAGTTTTCTATTATCCAAGGGCTTAATTTTTCGCCTGCCTTAGTTTGGCCAGCTGCTAATAGCACTTTTGCCTTTCAGGGTAAAACTCTTATGTATTCAAGTGCACAAGCTTCAAACCAAATAGGAGAGAAGAATGCAGGATTGAATCTTCATTTAGTTTCTACTTATATTAATGTTGATAGGTATACTGTTGGAAACTTAAAGATTAAAACCAATAACATGTTTGTTTGTTTTTTAGACAACGACAATGTTGGTAAGAAAGATAGTTTCGACGACTCAGAGAAAAGTGTTGAGCTAAAACTTTATACTGGTAAGCATCGTCTTACTTTTGTTGTTTTAGCTAAAGACAGTGGTTTAAATTTTACTCCCGAGTTTGTGGTTGACGAAAAATACAATAATTCGTTAATTGAGAACACTGTAGATCCTACACATAATTTCGATATTTTAACTGAGTTGGCTGGTCAGAAAATTAAGTCTTTTGCAATATCTCCTTCTGGAAAATATATATTAATTAACTATGCTTTTGTTGAACATACTGCGGCTAAATCGACAAAAACTACTGTTGTTGTTGATGCTAAAACAAAGAAAAATATTGCTGTGTGGCGAAACCATAAGTTAAATAACTTGCAGTGGTTACCAAATACCGATCGTCTTTCATATATCGTTAATTTTAACGACAAGTCAGATTTTTACATTTACGATATTGCAACTCGCAACGAGAATCTAGTTGCACGTGGATTGAGTGATTTTGATTGGGCAACGTGGTCGCAAACAGAGAAATTTGTTATATACTCGGTAACTCGCGAGGCTGATAAATGGGGAGATCTTAAACGTGTTTTTGGTGCCGACGATAGGCTGAAAGGATTTCGTGATCGTTCGTATTTGTATATGTTAGATATTGCTTCGGGTAGCACTATTCAGCTTACTTCGGGCAATCTTAGCTCTTCACTAAACGATATTCATCCTTCTGGAGAAAAGATTCTTTTCTCAACTTCTCGTATGGATTATTTAGAGAATCCTTTTAGCAAGCAAAATATGTACGAGATGAACCTTTCTGACTTTTCGGTTACCGAAATTTGGAAAGATAAATTGTATGATGGATATTGCTCGTATTCGCCAAATGCATCGAAATTGTTAGTACAAGGATCGCCAGAGACTTTTGGCGAGATAGGCTTAAACATTGAGCCAAACACAATGGCGAATAGCTACGATGGTCAGTTGTATATTTATGATATTAAAACAAAAAATGTTGATGCTATTACAAGAGATTTTGATCCTTCAGTAAAATCAGCATATTGGGCAGATGCCAACACAATTTATATTACTGTTGACCAAGACGACTGTGAGAATCTTTATAAATATTCGGTGAAGGATAAAAAGTTTAGTCAGGTTAAATTAAATGTAGAGGTTTTGGGTCGCATAAGCTACGCAAAGCACAGTCCTGTTGCTGTATATAATGGGACTAGCATAACTACTCCAAATAAGTTGTACACGTTAGATCTTAAAAAACAAAAAAGTACTCTTTTGTCCGATCCAAATGCCGATGTTTTTGCACAGGTTAAATTAGGAAAAACAGAAAACTGGAACTTTGTTAATAAGCAGGGAACAACTATTTCCGGACGAGTTTATTATCCACCAACATTCGACGAGTCGAAAAAGTATCCTGTAATTGTTTATTATTATGGTGGTACATCAACCGTGACACGTGATTTTGGCGGTCGTTATCCAAAAAATATTTGGGCTGCAAACGGATATATTGTTTACGTTTTGCAACCAAGCGGAACAACTGGTTATGGTCAGAAATTCTCGTCGCTGCATGTTAACGGATGGGGAAAAGAGGCTATAGACGATATTATTGATGGAACAAAAGAGTTTTTAGCAACGCATAAAAATGCCGACGCTTCTAATGTTGGATGTTTAGGTGCTTCGTATGGTGGTTTTACAACTATGTTGTTGCAAACAAGAACAGATATTTTTAAGACAGCAATTTCGCATGCTGGTATTAGCGATATTACTAGCTATTGGGGCGAAGGAAACTGGGGGTATACTTATAGTTCGTGTGCTTCTAAAGGTTCGTTCCCTTGGAATAATCAAGATCTGTATGTTAAAAATTCGCCTCTGTTTAATGCCGATAAATTGAATAATTCAATTCTGTTAATTCATGGAACTGTTGACGATAATGTGCCAACAGGCGAGAGTTTACAATATTATATGGCTCTAAAATTATGTGGTAAAGATGCCGAGCTTGTTTTAGTTAAAGACGAAAGTCACTTTATATTAAAGCACGACCGTAGAATAAAATGGCACTACACAATAATGGGTTGGTTCGACAAAAAACTTAAAGATCAGCCAAACCTATGGAACGATTTATATCCTGAGAAAAATTTGTAATAAAAAGAAAAGAGGCATTTAAACGAAATGCCTCTTTTCTTTTATAATAGTTTGATTTGATTAAAATATATGACTCTGTCATAAATTAAGGTTGGTTCTTTTGTTCATTTTATTTCAAAAAGATAGTTGTTTATTACTTCTGACAAACAAACTCTAGCCTTTGGGTTCAATGTCGAAAAGAGTGACATCATTCTGGGCAAAACCGACAATGTTCTGGGTTTAACCTACAACTTTCTAGGTAAAAGCGACAATGTTCTGGGTTTAACCTACAACTTTCTAGGTAAAACCGACAGTGTTCTGGGTTTAACCTACAACTTTCCAGGTAAAATCGACAATGTTCTGGGTTTAAACCACAACTTTCTGGTATTGTCTCAGAAAAAAAGACCACGTATTTTTGAAATCGTGGTCTTTTTTATAAATAATAATTGAGTTGTTTTAAATAAATAAATTTACATTCGATTTTTCTGCTTCTTCAAGATATGTTGCTACGCCACCAACAATTACATCGTCCATAAGCTCTTCTTTATCAACTCCCATAACATCCATCGACATTTGACATGCTATAAGTTCAACTCCAGCATCAATAGCCGATTGAAGCATTGTTTCAAGCGAATCAACACGTTTACTTTTCATTCGTTGACGCATCATTTTCGATCCCATACCCATCATATTCATCTTCGATAGTTTAAGATCGCCAGCGTCTGAGGCCATCATTTTGCCAAACATTTTGCCCATTATGTCTTTGCTTACTTTAGGCTTGTTTTTCTTTTTGATAACGTTAAGACCCCAGAAGGTAAAGAACATTGTTACTTTTTTACCTGTTGATGCTGCTCCATTTGCAATTACAAGTGAAGCTAAAGCACGATCTAAATCATCGCTAAATACAACTAATGTTTTATTCTCAGCTGCAGAAGTAGTTAAACCTTCAGCTTTTTCTTTCTTTTGTTTTTCGATAATTGCTGTGATAATACCTTTGTCCGACGAAACATCAACAAGTTTATTACCTGTCATATTACACCACGATGCAACATCTTTCATAAAGCCAGGATCTGTAGCCTTCTGAATTATTCGCTCGCCATTGTTCAGTTTGTCAATCTCGGTCTTAAGTTTTAGAACAGGACCGGGACATTGTAAACCGCAGGCATCAACCTCTAATGTTTTTATATTTAGATTTAGTTGTGCTTCTTCTTTTTTAACTCTGTAAATCTGATCGTCTTTGGCTATTACGCTCGACTCAAAAATATCTTCGTTACTCTGTTTGCAAGTTGCGTGTTCGTACGTTTTGTATCCTCCACTAAGATTATAAACTTCGTTAAATCCTTTTTGTGTAAGAATACGACTGGCAATGTAACCGCGTAAACCAACACCGCAATAAACAACTATTTTTCTGTTTGTTGGTATTTCGTTTATGCGCTCTCTAATTTTATCAACCTCAATATTTATAGCTCCTTCTAAATGGCCTAGGCTAAATTCGTCGGGAGTGCGTACATCAAGAAGAACTACTTCCGAAGTGTGCAGAGCATGAATTTCGTTCCACTGAATAGTCTTAACCAATCCGTTAATTATATTTTCAGCGGCAAAACCTGCTTGATTAACAGGATCTTTAGCTGACGAAAATGGCGGTGCATAAGCATGCTCAATTTCCTGAAGATCGTAAATTGATCCGTTGTTTTTAATAACTGTAGCAATTAAGTCAATACGTTTGTCGACACCTACATAACCTATAATCTGACCACCAAAAAGTTTCCCTGTTTTTGGGTCGAAAATAATTTTTAGTGTTGTTGGCATTGCACCAGGATAATATCCAGCATTCGACGAACCGTGAATAATGTTGCAAGCATGTGCAATGTTTTCTTTTTTAAGAACTTTTTCAGATACACCTGTTGATGCAACAGTAATATCGAAAACCTTAGCAATAGCTGTTGAGATAGAACCGTTGTATTTGCGTTTGTTACCAAAAACAAGATTATCGGCTAAAATACGGCCTTGTTTGTTTGCAGGACCTGCTAATAGTGCATTAGATTCTCTTCCTGTTATTGGATTTTTAAACGACATTGCATCGCCAAGGGCGTAGATATTTTCGTCGTTTGTTTGAAGATAATCGTTAACCTTAATTCCGCCAGCTTCCGATAAGTCGATGCCTGCATCTTTTGCTAGTTTTGTCTCTGGACGAACACCGATAGAAAGAATTACCATATCGGTAATAATCTCGCGGCCCGATTGAAGTTTTACTGATAGATTTTTTCCATTATCTTGGAATTCACTAACACCATCTTTTAAATAAAACTCAACATTTTTTGTTTTAAGATGCTGATGAACTTCTGCAGCCATTTCGTAATCCAATGGCGACATAACCTGATCGGCCATCTCAACAATTGTAACATTCAACCCTTTGTGATGAAGGTTTTCGGCCATCTCAAGACCAATAAAGCCAGCACCAACAACAACAGCACGTTGTGGTTTTTTGTTATCAACATAATCTTTTAGAATATCGGTATCGTGAACATTTCGAAGGGTGAAAATGCGGCTGTCTTTTATTCCGTTAATTGGTGGAACAATAGGTTCAGCACCTGGCGATAGAACTAGTTTATCGTAGCTCTCGGTATATGTTTGGTTAGTTTTTGTGTTACGAATCTCGACAGTTTTTTCGCTGCGGTTAATTTTTATTACTTCGTTAAAAATTCTAACGTCAACATTTAATCTTGCGAAAAAACTCTCTGGCGTTTGTACTAAAAGGTTTTCACGCTCTTTAATTACATCGCCTATGTAATATGGTAAACCACAGTTTGCATACGAAATATGTTCACCACGCTCGCACATAATTATTTGTGCATTTTCGTCAATTCGGCGTAAACGGGCAGCCGTTGTTGCTCCTCCAGCTACTCCTCCAACAATAATATATTTTGCCATCTGTATTATAAATATGTAAAAATCTATATATTTGGATGCAAAAATATATTTTTTGTTCTTAATTGAACATAATCTCGGATGATTATTTACAAAAAAAATGTTAAATAATTCAAAAGGCCGATTTTTTGTTAAAAATATCAGCCTTTGTGTTTTATGATGTGAAAATAATTAATCAAAGAGATAAACAGTCTTTAATCTTTTTTCTCCTTTTTTGTTCGAATAAGGTCTATTTTCGACTCTGTATTTTGGTGTTATTTTCATTGGGAGAATAACTCCTGTTAATATCATTATTATCGAAACAGTGAATATTATAATTGGAACTATAATTTCAGAAGAGTCGTAATAGTTTATATCTGTGTTTAACAAAATTCCAATAATCGAAAACAAAAGCATAAATCCAAGCACCGTATTTGCCCAGTAAAATTCGAATTTTTTAGTTGCTACTCCGTATGAAATTATTCCAAAGGGTATTAATATTGATAGAAATTTAATTGAGCCAGCTGTAATAATTAGCATTAACAGCAGATATGCCAAATTCCAATATTTATATTTTTTATATAACTCTGTTGATGGCATAAATCTTACCATATCGGCATTTCGTTTTGTGTAACCATATTGTGCAGCTATGTCACTAAATACATCTTGCTTACATTTCCCTTTGGCAAGCTGAATTTTAATTTCGTTTCTTATTTCTTTGTCTCGTATTATTGCTTTCATCTGTTTTTTTTTGATTTGTCAATTAAAGCACAAAGTGCTATGCTTTTTATTTAGTTTGAAAAGCCAAAAGTAAAAATATTAATCTCTCTTTTTGAAATATCATAGTATAAAAAAAGCTTCCGAAAAATCAGAAGCTCTATGAAAATATAAACTCAATAATTGTTTATTCACCTGTTTTCTACTGTCTGCAAATAGTATTTAAGTTCCTCGCAAGCAGAATTACAATTAAATTCAAAGGAGTCAATAATGTCTTTATACCTTTCTGGCGATATGCCTTCTTTTGCCAACATTTCTAAAGTTTTAAGATTATCGGCAAGCTGGTTCATTCCAACAATAGAAACCGACGATTTTGCTTTATGTGCAGCTTTTGATAGTTCTGTATAATCTTTGTTGTTATATAAGGTCTTTAATTCAACAATAAATTCGGGAACTTGATTTATGAATATATTAATCATTTCATCGATAAACTCCTGTGACCCTTCTGTTAACTCAAACAGATAATCAAGGTTAATGTACTTGTATGTATTGCTCATAGTGGTTTGTTTTTAGCAGTTACAAGATACAATAACTTTTTTGCGAATGAAAATTTGAATAAAATTGTTTAAATCAAATTTTAACATTGTAGTTGTTATTGTGTTTTTCTTTTAACAAAAAGTGATATTTAACTTTTTGTCAATTAGAAAATCAAAAGTTGGATTAAAAAAATATTACATTTGCATAAAATTACAAACGTATGATTTGAATAAAGTTTTTGTTTGTAATCAGGTTTATATAGCATCCTGTGAATTAGGATGTGTTTCATAAATAAAATTTAACTTTAAGATACAATGAAAAGAACAGCTTTTACCAAGTTTCACGAGGAGTTAGGAGCAAAAATGGTTCCTTTTGTAGGCTTTAATATGCCTATTGAATATACAGGTATTAACGAAGAACACATTACTGTTCGTGAGAAAGTTGGTGTTTTTGATGTTTCGCACATGGGCGAGGTTTGGGTTAAAGGTCCTAAAGCATTCGAATTTACTCAGCGTGTTACTTCTAACGATGTTGCAGCTCTTACTGATGGTAAAGTACAGTACTCGTGTATGCCTAATGGTAAAGGTGGTATTGTTGACGATTTATTAGTTTACCGTGTAGATTCTGAGACTTATTTGTTAGTTATTAACGCTGCAAATATCGATAAAGATTTTGCTTGGTTAAGCAAAAATGCAATCGAAATGGGCTTAGAAGTTGGTAAGGAACTTTATAATGCTTCTGACGAAATTTGTCAGCTTGCTGTTCAAGGTCCTTTGGCTCTTAAAGCAATGCAAAAAATTGTTGATCAGCCTATCGAGGATATGGAATATTACACTTTTAAGAAAGTGACTATTGCTGGAATCGAGAATGCTATCTTCTCAACTACTGGTTACACTGGTTCGGGTGGATGCGAAATTTATGTTGCTAACGAAGATGCAGACAAACTTTGGAAAGCTGTTTTCGAGGCAGGTGAGGAGTTTGGTATTAAACCAATTGGTCTTGCTGCTCGCGATACTTTACGTCTTGAAAAAGGATTCTGTTTATACGGAAACGATATTAACGACGAAACTTCTTCTATTGCTGCTGGTTTAGGTTGGATTACTAAGTTTGTTGATGGTAACGACTTTATCGATCGTGCTGAGTGGGAGCGTCAAAAAGAAGAAGGATGCCCAATGCGTCTTAAAGGATTTGTTTTGGAAGAACGCGGAATTCCTCGTCAGCACTATAAAGTTGTTGATGCAGAAGGTAACGAAATAGGTGAAGTTACTTCTGGAACAATGTCGCCAATGATGAAACAAGGAATTGGTATGGCTTATCTTAAGAAAGGTTACTGGAAAGTTGATTCAGAAATCTTTATCCAGATTCGTAATAAAGCTGTTAAAGCAAAAGTTGTTGCTTTACCAATTTACAAAGGATAATATACAGAAAGTAATTTCGAGCTAAATAAGGTTGGGAGTAATTCTCCTGACCTTTTTTCTTGAAATTTATCGCTATGTCGCAAGACGCTAAGTTTTTTCTCAAGTATTTGATGTGATATCAATAATTTCTTTGCGCCTTTGTACCTTTGCGATAAGATTTTAAATACTCAAATTACCCTATAAAAAGTAATAATGGCCAAGGATTTAACAATAGAGGTGGCAATGTCACCCGATTTATATAAATATCATTCAAACGATGAGGCTGTTGTTGTGGTAGTAGACGTTTTACGTGCTACTTCGGCTATATGTGCAGCGTTTGCAAATGGAGCAAAAGAACTTATTCCTGTATCATCTGTTGAAGAGGCACGCGAATATAAAGATCGAGGTTATATGTTAGCTGCCGAACGCGAGGGTATTATATTACCTTTTGCCGATTTTGGTAACTCGCCTTATAATTTCACTCCCGAAAGAGTTGCTGGATCAACAATTGCATACAGTACAACTAACGGGACAAAAGCAATAAATATGGCAAGCAATGCCTATAAAGTGTTTGTTGGATCGTTTTTAAATCTTACAGCTGTTGCTAAAGCTGTAAGATTGCAGCAGCGCAATTTAATTATTCTGTGCTCGGGCTGGAAAGGTAAGTTTAATATAGAGGATACGCTTTTTGCTGGTGCTTTAACCGAACTTTTAGTTAATAGTGGTTTTGTTATGAACGACGATTCTGCAAAAGCTGCTCACGACCTATGGAATTTGGCTAAAAATAACCTGATAGAATATTCGCAAAAAGTTGCTCAGCGAAGTCGTCTGGCCAAGCTTGGATTAGACGATGTGTTTGATTTCTGCTTCACTCCAGATAGCACCGATGTAGTTCCCGAATTATGCGGAAAGATGCTTTTGCAATATAAGAGCAATTAATTTGCGATTTTTATTAAAATATGTTGGAAATCATGTAAGTTATTCTGCGTATATTTGTTTTTAATTATCAAATTTGTACAATAAATAATAAAATAATAGAATACTTTTAAATACAATTAGTTATGAAGACTCATAATTTTTCTGCAGGTCCATCAATCCTGCCACAATACACAATTGACGAAACAATTAAAGGTATCCAGAACTTTGCTGGTACAGGTTTATCAATTATGGAGGTATCGCACCGCTCTAAAGAGTGTGTTGCTATGTTCGAAGAGGCTCGTGGTCTTTTTAAAGAACTTTTAAACATTCCAGAAGGTTACACTGTATTGTTCCTAGGTGGTGGTGCAAGTACTCAGTTTTTAATGGTTGCTATGAACCTTTTAAACAAAAAAGCTGCTTACCTTAACACAGGTGCTTGGGCAAACAAAGCTTTAAAAGAGGCTAAGCAATTTGGTGAAGTTATCGAGGTTGCTTCTTCAAAGGATACTGTTTATAACTACATCCCTAAAGGATATACTATCCCTACTGATGCAGATTATTTCCATATCACTACTAACAATACCATTTATGGTACAGAGATTAAGTACGATATGGATTGTCCAATTCCTTTAGTAGCAGATATGTCGTCTGATATTTTCAGCCGTCCTGTTGATGTTTCTAAATACGATTTAATTTATGGTGGTGCTCAAAAGAATCTTGCTCCTGCAGGTGTTACTTTTGTTATCATCAAAAATGATATCTTAGGTAAAGTTGAGCGTCAGATCCCTACAATGTTAGATTATACTACTCACATTGAAGGTGATACTATGTTTAACACTCCTCCAGTTCTTCCTGTTTATGCTGCTTACCACACTCTTAACTGGTTGAAAAACCTTGGTGGTGTTGAAGTAATGCAAAAAATGAACGAAGAGAAAGCTGCTATTCTTTATAACGAGATTGACAGCAACCCAATGTTCAAAGGTACTGTTCTTGACAAAGAAGATCGTTCGCTTATGAACATCTGTTTTGTTATGGAGGATGAGTACAAGCACCTAGAAAAAGATTTCTATGAGTTTGCTACTGCTAAAGGAATGAGCGGTATCAAAGGTCACCGTTCGGTTGGTGGTTTCCGTGCTTCTACTTACAATGCGCTACCAAAAGAGAGTGTTCAAGCTCTTGTTGACTGTATGCGTGAGTTCCAAAAAGCAAATTCTTAATTATAGTTGATAGTTACAGGTTGCAAGTCAAAAGTTATTATTATGAAATTGCAATTTTGTAGATAATAAGTTAAAAAGTAAAAGAAATGGCAAGTGTTAACAGTTTTGAAGAGCTTGAAATATGGCGTAGATCTGTTAACCTTGCCATATGTTTTTACAAAATAACAAAATCAGAAGCTTTGTCTAAAGATTACGGTTTATGCGACCAAATCAGAAGAGCTTCTGTTTCTGTCTCAAATAATATTGCTGAAGGGTTTGAATACTATTCAGAAAAACAATTTATTAAATACTTAATTATATCTAAAGGATCATTAAGTGAATTAAGAAGTATGCTCTATATACTTAAGGAATTAAACTTGATTTCGGATGACGATTTTGACCGACTTAAGATGGAATGCATCGAAATAGCCAGAATGATTGCCTCTTTAATTAAATATTTAAATAAAGTTAAGGCAACAACCTAACTTTCAACTTTTAAACTTTCAACTTATAACTTTAAACTTTTAAAAAATCATATTATGAAGATTTTAGTTGCTACAGATAAACCTTTTGCAGCAGAAGCAGTAAGCTTAATCCGCGAGGTTGTTGAAAAATCAGGTAATGAACTAGCTTTACTTGAAAAGTACACAGAGAAACAACAGTTACTTGACGCTGTTGCCGATGCTAACGCTATTATTGTTCGTTCGGATATTATTGATCAAGATGTTGTTAACGCTGCTAAAGAACTTAAAATTGTTGTTCGTGCTGGTGCAGGTTTCGATAATCTTGATTGTGCTGCTCTTAAAGAAGCTGGCGTTGTTGCTATGAACACTCCAGGACAAAACTCTAATGCTGTTGCAGAGCTTGCTCTTGGCATGATGGTTTTCCAGGCTCGTAACCATTATAATGGTACTTCTGGATCGGAGCTTAAAGGCAAAAAAATTGGTATCCACGCTTATGGTAATGTAGGTCGTTTGGTTGGAGTTATCGCTAAAGGTTTCGGTATGGAAGTTTGTGCTTTCGATCCTTTTGTTGATAAAGCAACAATCGAAAAAGATGGTGTTACTGTTTTCGATACTGTTGAAGAGCTTTATTCTAACTGTCAATATGTTTCGTTACATATTCCAGCAAACGATAAAACTAAAAAATCTATCAACTACGATTTACTAAGCAAAATGCCTAAAGGCGGTACTCTTGTTAATACTGCTCGTAAAGAGGTTATTTGCGAAGAGGGTATGGTTAAACTTATGGAAGAGAGAGCCGATTTTAGATATCTATCTGATATTGCTCCTGCTAACGCCGATGAGTTTGCTGCTAAATTTGCTGGTCGTTTCTTCTTCACTCCAAAGAAAATGGGTGCTCAAACAGCCGAGGCTAATATCAATGCTGGTGTTGCTGCTGCAGAGCAAATTGTTAAGTTCTTTGCTACTGGTGACGAGACGTTCCGTGTGAATAAATAGTACTTAGTTATTGGTTATTAGTTATTAGAAAAGCTGTAATTGATGGAGCTGTATAATTTTGAGAAGTTAGATGTTTATAAAAAATCGTTAGACTTTATTGATTTTGTATATTCCATTATTGAATTATTCCCTCAAGAAGAAAAATACAATCTTTCAAGTCAATTACGTAGAGCTACTACTTCAATTGCTTTGAATATTGCAGAAGGAGCAGGAGAGAATAAGAAAGTTTTTAATAGATATGTTAGGATTTCACAAGGAAGCGCTCGTGAGTGCTTGGTTTGTTTCGAAATTGCTTTGAAAAGAGAATATATTTCTGATGAAAAATATTTAATAGCAAGAAAAGATATTGGTGATATTACCAAAATGCTTGTAGGTCTTTCAAAATATTTACTAAACTCAAATAACTAAGTTCTAATAATAAATAACCAAGTTTAAAAACTAAGTTCAAATAACAAATAACGAAGTTCTAATAACATATAAATAAACAAAACAATGGCAATTGTAAAACCATTCAAAGGGTTACGCCCTTCGGCAACTGTTAATGCTAACGACTTAGCATGTTTGCCTTACGACGTGATGAACAGCGAAGAGGCTGCTCAAATGGCTGAAGGTAAAGAGGTTTCTTTACTTCACGTTACACGTGCAGAAATTGACTGTCCTGCAGGAACAGATATTCACTCAGACGAGGTTTATAATAAATCTGTTTCTAACCTTAAGAAAATGCAAGACAATGGTTGGTTAGTTCAAGACGATGAAGCTAAATTTTATGTTTACGCTCAGACAATGAACGGTCGTACTCAGTACGGTATTGTTGGTTGTGCTGCTTGTGCTGACTACGAGAACGGTGTTATTAAGAAGCACGAGCTTACTCGTCCTGACAAAGAAGAAGATCGTATGATTCTTACTCGCTTTGTTAACGCTAACTTAGAGCCTGTATTCTTCTCGTACAAAGCTGTTGCTGAAATTGACGAGATTGTTGCAGATATCGTTAAGAACAACAAAGCTGATTACGATTTTACTGCTGAGGATGGCTTCGGTCACCACTTCTGGGCTATTAACAGTGCCGAGACAAACGCTAGAATCGAAGAGCTTTTTGCTACTAAAGTTCCTGCTACTTACGTTGCCGATGGTCACCACAGAACAGCTGCTGCTGCTCGTATTGGTGCTGAGAAAACTGCTCAGAACCCTAACCACACTGGCGACGAAGAGTACAACTACTTTATGGCTGTTCATTTCCCAGACGATCAGTTAATGATTATCGACTACAACCGCGTAGTTAAAGATCTTAACGGTATGTCTAAAGACGAAATGATTGCTAAAATCAGCGAGAAATTCGAAGTTGAGAACATGGGTACTGAGATTTATGCTCCTGCTAAACTTCACGAATTCTCAATGTATATCGATAATAACTGGTACAAGCTTACTGCTAAAGAAGGTACTTACGACGATAACGATCCAATTGGCGTTCTTGACGTTACTGTTCTTTCTAACCACGTTCTTGATAACATCTTAGGTATCGAAGATCTTCGTACTTCAAACAGAATTGAATTTGTTGGTGGTATCCGTGGATTAGGCGAGCTTAAGCGCAGAGTTGATAGTGGTGAGATGGCTGTTGCTTTTGCATTATACGCTGTATCTATGCAACAACTTATTGATATTGCCGATTCAGGTAACATCATGCCTCCAAAAACTACTTGGTTCGAGCCTAAACTACGTTCGGGTCTTGTTATCCACAAACTTGACTAATTTTAAGTTTTCTATATATAATGGGCATTCAGAAATGGATGCCCATTTTGTTTCTTACAAATTTCAAGGTAATTAGTTTGATTGAGTTGAATTATGCTGAATCCTACGCTCAAATCCGATTCAAAGCCTGAGCTAGACTTAATTTCTAACGTGTAAATTAATTTTCTGCATTCTTATTTTTCTAACACTTTAAAGGCTGTGCTTAGTCATTAAAATGGCAAAAGTAGACGTCAGCGGTTTTAAACATCATTTCCCCACAACCTTCAGCAATACCTCGTTTTCAATTTTTAGGCGTTCAACCTCTTTTGTTAACTCATTAATTTGAGTCTGCATTTGGTTAATAACAGTTTCGTTTGTTTGTGGATTGTTTGAGTCGAATTTGTGAGCAAGGTCATAAAAAAAATTGTGCTTAAGAACTGTACAGATATTCCATAATTTAGACACTTGCATACTATTACGCCTAAACATAGGAGTCATTGCTGTTGGGTTTATATGTAAATCTAACGCAAGTTCTCTTTTCGATTTGTGTAAATTACGCATTCTCTTTTTTATAGCCTCAATTAAGCTGTTGCCGGCAGGGTTGTAGCTTTCCATGTTTGAAATACTTGGTTAATAATAGCTTAAATATAATAAAAATAAAATAAAACTATACACTA
>JAFGOQ010000106.1 GCA_016926405.1 Bacteroidales bacterium | reverse complement strand
TTTTTATCACAAAAAGTTATTATTTTAATAATCAATTAAACATAATAATAACTTTATTAACATTAAACCATGAGTCAAATTGAAGATTACAATGCCGAATTGCCAAACATGATGGCTATTCCTTCAAACCTAGTCAAAACACCAAATGTACCTACAGACAAAGCTATTCAAGAAGCCGAAAACCTTGTTCAAACAGGATTTAAATACGAAGTGCAACTTACTTCTGTTGGTCTTCCTAAATCAACTATTACCCAATTAGGAGTCAGAGCTAGTGCCTTAAAAGAGGCTCAATCTCGTTGGCAAGCTAACTATAACTCAGGAAAAGGAGCTGTTAAGCAATGGGACGAATTAAGTCCTGAAGGCTATGCTCTTCAACGTAAATTAAACCAAGCATTTCGTTATGCATATCGCCATCATCCAAGAATTCTTGGTCGTGTTAAAGAAATTGCGTCTGGTAAAGGTAGTTTCGATATGATTCAAAACTTAAACGATTATTCTGTTCTAGGTAAAGAAAATCCCGAACCACTTCAAGAGGCAAACTTTGTTCTGACCGAACTTGACACTGCTGCTAATTTATCAGATAATCTTGGAACATTACTTGCTAAAGCTAATGGTATTAAAAATTCAGAACACGAGTTCAAAAATATTCGCGACAGAGCATTTACTCTTGTAAAAGAACTTGTCGATGAAATCAGGTCTTGCGGTAAATATGTTTTTGCCGACCAACCAGATATTAAAAAACTTTTCGCAAGCGATTATCTTCGTAAACATCAATCAAAAAAAATTACCGATCTTCAAGATTAGTTGTAATAACTAACTAAAAGCACCTAAATACTGGCTAAACAGATCTAATGATTGCTTATTTGTACCTAATAACTACAAAAATATATCTAATGACAGTTTAGCCAGACCTAATTGCTACATAAACAAACCTAATGATTGATAAGTCCTATCTAATGACAGTAAAAAGCAACCTAATGATTGCTAAAACCAATCTAATGATTCAAAATGCTAACCTAATAACTGTCAAAACCAATCTAATATCAGGTTAAATAATATCCAAGAGCATAAATTTTACACAGCCTAATTTTAATTGAGTTAATTAATTGGTGTTATATTTAACCTTAAATATTTACTGTTACTAATTACTTTATATTTATATGTATGTGTTAATATTTTATTAACAACATATATAATAAAATATAATGATTAAGCTTTTTTATATAAAGCTCTAATGAACGTTATAAATACAATGACTAATTGTATATTTCTTCTTTTATAAAGTCTAAACTGTGATACGAAACAGATTAACAACAACTAATAATAGTAGCTTTAAGCTTGCATGGCAGCTGTATAACGATTCTTTTCCTATTGACGAGCGTCGTCAGCTCTATCTACAGAAACTTTTAATGGATAATAAAGACTACAATTTCGACATTGTTACAGATAATGGAGCTTTTGTGGGGTTTATTTTATGGTGGCAGTTTAATAAATTACGGTATATCGAACATTTTGCTGTAGATATTAAATATAGAGGCAAAGGATACGGTAAAAATATAATAACCCAATTTATATCAGAAAGTACCGACGACTTAATACTAGAGGTTGAAATACCTAATACAGAAATTAATAATAAAAGAATAGCTTTTTATAAGCAGCTAGGTTTTAAGCTTAACAAATACTATTACCAGCAACTTACTATGCAAAAAAATGGTTCTTCTATACAGTTGCTTTTAATGACATATCCTAATTATTTAACAGAATTAAAGCTTTCGTTTTTTAAACAAAGTTTCAGAGCAATATGTTACGATCCTTATTTTTTATAATTGTTACTATTTGTTTATTATATTCCCCTTTCATTGCTAATAATCAATTAAAAAGTTCTTCTTTTGCATGAAATTAATCATGTATCATAAATGTATAAATGTAAAACTTGCAATTGGCATGGCCAACTGCACGAATTAGAATACGATATTATAGAATCGTGCTTCGGATCAGACAAAGTAGAGATTTGCCCAGAGTGTGGTAGCTACGAGGTTGTTAAAGTTGTAGATAGTGAATAGTGTAATATAATATTCAGATGTAATATAACTGTTGCATTAATTATGCAAATCAGTATTAAAAACAAAAAGATTCATATTTATAAAATACAGACTAATAAATCTTTTTTACGAAGGGTCTACATCTTTTATTATAGCAGAAGCCTTAAACTTGTCAATAGTTAAGTTTTTATTTATGGTATCGTTAATAAATGTCTTTACTTTAACATGCGATATTGAAGTCTCCATTTTAACATTTATCTCCATTATATAGTAAGTCTGAATTCTGTTAATAATAGGTTCAATAGGACCAAGAACACGTGCACCCAACTTACTTTGTAATTCCGATGCAATTTTGTTTGATAACTCTCGGCATATCGCTTTATTCTTGTGTTTAATAATAAGTCGTACCATGCGAACAAAAGGAGGATAGTTAAAAAGTTTACGTTCGGTTGTTTGGTTAACATACATTAAATTGTAGTTGTTGTTAACAACATCAATCAATACCGGATGATCTGTTTCTGTTGATTGAATATAAACCTTGGCACCCTCTTTCTTTCTACCAGCACGTCCTGCTACCTGTGTTAATAACTGAAAGCTTCGCTCGAAAGCCCTAAAATCAGGAAATCTAAGCATGTTATCGGCATTAAGAACACCAACAACCGAAACATTATCAAAATCAAGTCCCTTTGTTACCATTTGTGTTCCCACTAAAATATCTACCTCTCCCGATTTAAACTTATCTATAATATTTTCGAATGCATTTTTACGTCTAGTATTATCTAAGTCCATGCGCTCTACTCTGGCATTAGGCATGTATATCGATAGTTCATCTTCTATCTTTTCGGTACCAAAACCACGTGTCTCTAATATTCCACTGTGACACGATGGACACTTACTCATCAGATTTACTGAGTACCCGCAGTAATGACACGTTAAATTATTAAAGCTTTTGTGATAAGTTAAGCTAACGCTACACGATGGGCACTCGGGAACTTTTGCGCATAGCGGACACTCTACATAAGGACTAAAGCCTCGTCGGTTTTGGAATAGAATTATCTGTTCTTTATTTTCGATTGCTTTTTCAATAGCCTCAAAAAGAGGTTTCGAGAAGAAAGAGAACATCTGTTTTTTGCGACGCGCATCACGTGTATTTACAAGATGTATGTCTGGCATTTTTATATCGTTGTGTCGCTGTAAAAGATTTACTAATGCGTATTTGCCCGATTTTGCATTGTAGTACGACTCTATCGATGGCGTTGCCGATCCTAATAAAATATTGGCATTGTAAAACGAACCCAAAACTATTGAAGCATCACGTCCATTGTATCGTGGAGCAGGGTCCATCTGTTTAAACGATTGTTCGTGTTCTTCGTCAATAATTACCAATCCTAAATTTGTGAAAGGTAGAAATACTGCCGATCGAGCTCCAACAATTATTGGAAAAGCTTTATCTCCTGTCTGTTGTTGTAGATATAAGTTAGCTCGTTCGCGATCGGAATATCGCGAGTGAAATACACCTACCTTATCGCCAAAGGCTGTTTTTAATCTCGATATTATTTGAGTTGTTAAAGCAATTTCGGGTAATAAGTACAACACTTGTTTGCCTTGTTCTAAAGCTTTATTTATAAGTGATATATATATTTCTGTTTTTCCACTTCCTGTTACCCCATGCAATAATACTGGTTGATTTTTTTTGAAAGCTTCCGTTATTTCTTCTTTGCTTTGTTGCTGTATTATCGATAAAGGTTTTAAAGCATGATCTTCATTTTTCTTGTAATAATCTAAAGGATCTACCTTGTCAATAATAATAAGATTTTTCTCTTGTAAAGAATTAATAATTGAACTAGTGCATTTTGTGTCGAATATTATTCGGCTTGTTTCGCACGATTCAATATTTTCCTTATCAAACAGATATATAATATATTCAAATACCTCTTTTTGTTTTTTCGATCGGTTTAATAATACATCTATAATATCCGATGGAGAATTGTTAATAAATTCGTTGTTAACAGATAAAACCGAAATTCGTTTTGGCGCAATGCTATTATTAACCTTTTCGAATGTTGATATAATTCCCTTGTCCGATAATTGTTTTATAGTTTTAAAAATGTTGCTTTTTCCTATTGCTTTTTGAATTTCGTCTACAGAATATTTTCTATTTGTTAGAAGCAAATTGTAAACATCTCGTTCGCTTTGCGAAAGGTTTGCTATAGAATATTCGGTATCTGTTAACGATACAAAAGTGGCACTCTCGAGCTTTAGTCCCGAAGGAATTCCTGCCTTATAAATTTCGCCTAGCGAACACATATAATATGATGATAACCAACTCCAGAATTTCTTTTGCGATTGGTTAATTATAGGGAAATCGTCTACTACATCAATAATTGGTTTTACTGCATAATCAGGTTTGTTATTGTGCTGATTCCAAACTATTCCTGTGTAAAGTTTGCGTGCTCCAAACTGAACTATTACTCTTTGGTTTATAAGATTTTTGTTCGAAAATGTTTGGGGAATAGAGTATGTAAATGTTTGATTTACTGCTAAAGGTAATATTACATCTACATAATTTACACTGCTTTGGGTCATTGTAATTAATTATATTTTCTCAATAAATTTTGCGATTTTTTCCATTAGCCAACGTGGAGTAGAAGTAGCTCCACATACACCTACCGATTTTATTTGCGAGGAAAACCACTCTAATTTTATATCGTCAATGTCGGTAATAAATTTCGAATTACTGTTTGAGTCTGTACACGATTTAAACAGCACCTTACCATTAGAGCTTTTTCTTCCACTAACAAACAAAACTAAATCGTGCTTTGCAGCAAATTCTTTAATGGCAGGGTATCTGTGCGAAACCTGCCGGCAAATAGTGTCGTTAGTAGAAAAAGGAATATCGTCTATACCCAAGGCTGCTTGCATTCGCTCTTTAATAATACTCTGAATTTTTTTGTATCCTTCAATACTTTTAGTTGTTTGCGAATATATTGTAATAGGCTTTGCATAATCTAGTTTATCCAGATCGTCTTCGTTTTCAACAACAGTAACATTATTGCCTGTTTGCCCTACTAAACCATTAACCTCGGCATGTCCTTTTTTTCCATAAATAACCAGTTGTCCGTTAATTTTAGTAACTTCCTGATATCCATTTCGAATATTATTTTGAAGTTTTAAAACAACTGGACACGAGGCATCTATCAATGTGATATTGTTTTGTAAAGCAATTTTGTATGTCTCTGGTGGCTCGCCATGAGCACGAATAAGAACTTTGCAGTTCTTTAATTCTTTGAATTGTTCGTGATCGATTGTTATTAGCCCTTTATCTTGAAGTCTTTTAACTTCAACCGAGTTGTGAACTATATCGCCAAGACAATAGAGAGTAGCATTTTCTGTTAGCTCTTGTTCTGCTTTTTCTATGGCATAAACTACACCAAAACAAAATCCCGATTTTGAATCTATCTCGACTTGCATATATTTATTGTTACAATTGTGTCAACAAAAATAGAATAAAAAAAGAATTGATTTTGGATTTGTAGGGTTTTGAAAGATTTCTTTAATATTATATTTTTCAGTCTCAGTAGTTATTGTTTTTTTAATAATTCTGGAATGCCTTCGTTCTTAATAATTAACAGACCAATTCTTTCGTCTGATAAGCCTTGTTCTAATTTGTATGTAAATACAGGTTTGTTATTATCCACCGAACACGAAAAATGTTGAAACTGAACCATTGGGTATTTCATTAATTCACGACCAAGTTCAAGTAGATGCGATGAAAGAATAAAGAAATTGTTATTCCAATTTGTAAGGCCGTCGACAACCAATAGCGATCCATCGAATGCGTCTTTAACATTTGTACCTTTAAAGAGTTCGTCGAAAATAATTAGCATTTTATTGCTTTTGTGCAGACTCTTTGCAATGTTTTTTACACGTAAAACTTCTGAATAAAAGTAGGAGTACCCTTTTGTTAAATTGTCTTCGGTGTTTAAGCTAGTGTACAATCCGTTAAAAACATTAAGGTTCATTTCTTCACACGGTACACCTATACCTAAATGAGCTAGATATAATGAAACACCTAACGATTTTAAAATGGTTGTCTTACCTGCCATGTTTGGACCCGTTAAAAAAACAAAGTTTTTGTTTGGCTTAAATTCAAAATTGTTGGTAATAGGTTTAGTAATAAATGGGTGGTATAGGCCTTTTATTTTAATTCCATTAGTTATGTCATTGAATATGGGGAATGTAAATTTATTTTTTGTTATAGCTTTTGAGAGCGAAAAATAGAGGTCTAGTTCGTAAACAGAATCCATAAAAACTGTGTATTCATCCTTTTTATCATCTCTAAATAGCTTATCTAGCTTAAGTAACGAAACAAACGAAGGTTCTTGTTTCTCTTCAATTTGTTTTATTGCTTCGCTAATTTCCTTTGTTTCTAAAAAATTGTATAAAATGTTAATTATAGATTTAAGTTTTTCGGGAGTATCTTCTCTTAATATCTGAGAGCAAAGTAACTTGATTTTTCCAAGGAATATAAGATTTGCTTGTACGCCTCCTTTATATATAGAGAAGTAAGATTTAGATTTTAATGTTCTAATATAAAGGCTTTCCAATATAGAGAAAATACCTTTTGAGGCAATTATTACTGGTGCTTTTGAGTAGTAATAAATCTCAATAGCATCCATTTGGTTTTGAATAACAGGGAATTCTACTTTAGAAAGGGTATTAATGAAATACTTAATAACTTCTTGTCGCTCCTCTATTTCAGTTAATTTGTTGAGGGGTTTTCTGAAAAAATGGGTTAATTTATCTTTTCCTCCTTCCGTTGAAACGTGGTTGTATAGGTTAGATATTGATGACGATCCGTTTCCGTCTTCCGAAAATATTTGTAGTTCGTACAGAGTTTGTCTGTCATAAAAAAAGTTGCTCATAATCATTCAAAGTCAGGGTATAAAAGGTATTTTTTTCGTTTCTCTTTGAACTGTTTGAGCTCTTTTTCCCACGATAGTTTAATATCTTTTTCGCTTATATTATTAATAATTTGATTTTTTAATTTTTTATTTCCTGATAGGTTGTAGAAGAAGTTATTAAAAAAAATATCTTTTGAATTTATGTTATTGTATGCTTCTATAATATATTTTAATGATAACTCTGGTTTATTTTTAAAAGTGTTAATATCAAAATTTCTTAAATCCTCTCCATAACAAATTGTTCCCTTATATTTTGGATTATTACTTGCTCCAGGAGTGCTTATTGGAGTAAAAGAGAACTTGCTTTTATTATTTGGATGGCCATAAATTTGAAAAGGCATTTGAGTTCCCCGCCCAACGCTCATAACTGTTCCTTCGAACAAAGCTAGCGAAGGATAAAGATATATTGATGTCATATTTGGTAGATTGGGTGATGGTTTTATTGGTAGTTGATACAAATCATTATGCGAATAGTTTTCGCATTTCACAATTTCAATGTCGCATCGAATACCATTTTTTAACCATTTTTCTCCGTTAATCATTTGTGCCAATTCGCCTAAAGTCATTCCGTGAACAATTGGAATAGGATGCATTCCTACAAACGACTTTTGAGTAGTATCTAAAACAGGGCCGTCAACATAAAAACCATTTGGATTTGGTCTGTCTAAAACAATAACTTTGATATTGTTTTCGGCAGCGGCCTCCATAATATAATGCATTGTTGATAGATAAGTGTAAAATCTAACCCCTACATCCTGTATATCGAAAATAATAATATCTATATCTTGCAGATCGCTGTTTTGTGGTTTTTTGTTTTTGCCATATAGCGATATAACTTTAAGACCAGTCTTATTATCCACATCATTATTTATTGCTGCACCAGCGTCTTTATTACCTCTAAATCCATGTTCTGGCGAAAAAATTGTTTTAACATTTATCCCAAGCGATATTAATGTGTCAACTAAATGTACATTGTTTATTATTGCAGAGTGGTTAGCAACAACAGCAATGTTTTTATATTTTAGTTTGTTTTTGAAGTTATTAATGTTGTGAATACCTGGAAGAATATCGGTTTTTTTTGAACTATTGGTTTGACACGATGCTATAGTTATAGTAATAAAGAAATAGATAATTATATGTATGCTTCTCATTTAATAATGGAGTTTTACTAGCCTTTAATTTGTTACATTTGTAGTCAAAAATAACAAAAGCCTTGAATACAGAACTATATATAGCTAGGAAAATTTTCTTTAAAAATAAGAAAGATAAAACTCTTACCCGACCAATTGTTAAAATAGCAGTAATAGGTGTTGCTTTAAGTCTAATTGTTATGATATTAGCAATATCTGTAATGACAGGATTTAAGTCGGAGATAAGTAGTAAGATATTCGATTTTGAGTCGCATATTCAGCTTGTAAAGTACGACCCCAATCGCTCATTCGAATCGTCTCCTGTTAATCATCCTGTATCATATTTAAATGATATTCGAAATGTTAATAATGTAAAATATGTGCAATCATTTGCCACAAAGGCTGGTGTAATTAAGAGTGGTGATCAGATTCAAGGAGCTGTTATAAAGGGTATAGGATGTGATTATAACTACTCCGATTTTTCGAAATATATTACTCAAGGTTCTCTTCCTCTGATTGATTCCGTTGAGAGGAGTTATAAAGTTGCTATTTCCGAATCTATTGCAAATAAACTTCTTCTCAAAATTGGTGATGAGTTTTATATGTATTTTGTTCAGGATCCTCCTCGATCCCGAAAATTTACTATTTGCGGATTATTTAAAACCGATTTTCCAGAATATGACAACTCATTTATTATTGGTGATATAAAAAATATTCAGCGTTTAAATGGTTGGGAAAATGGTCAAGTAGGTGGATACGAAATTAAAGTTAATGATATTTCAAAACTTGAAGAGACAACTGATGATATTCAAAATATTGTTGCTCTTAATTTTAATGAAGAGACTGAGCCGCTGAGAGTTCAAGGTCTTGTTGATGTGAAAGCTGGTATTTTTGATTGGTTAAATTTTCAGGATATGAACGTGGCTTTCATTCTAGGAATTATGATTGTGGTGGCCTGTTTTAATATGATTTCGGGATTGTTAATTATCATTTTGGAGCGCACAAATATGATTGGAATACTTAAAGCATTGGGAGCAAATAATCTTAATGTTCGTAAAATATTTCTCTATCAAGGAGGTTTTATTTTGATGCGCGGTTTGTTATGGGGAAATGTAATAGGTTTATTGGTTAGTTTTAGTCAAAAATATTTTAAGCTTTTTAAGCTAAATGCTGAGTCTTATTTTTTAAGTGCTGTTCCAATAAAAATTGATATTGTCGATATTATTCATTTAAACATAGCTACAGTTGCAATTACCTTTATTGTGTTGTTGTTTACTTCTTTTGTAATTGCAAATATTAGTCCTGTTGATTCAATAAAATTCGAGTAAAACCATATTGTAAAAAACACTAGTCAAATAGCATTAATATATTAACTTTGCTTTCCTTTTTTTTAAACAGTTTATAAATGAATTTATCCGATCATAAAATAATAATAGCATTAGATGGTTTTTCGTCGTGTGGTAAAAGTACTTTTGCAAAAACTATCGCCAAGCGTTTTAATTATAAGTATATCGATAGTGGTGCTATGTACAGAGCAGTTACATATTTATGCTTAAAACATAATGCTGTTAATAAAAATTCTATCAATACTAATATTCTTGGCGATTTGCTAAATGATGTTAAGATTGATTTTAAGATAATTGATGGTAATCAGTATACTTTTATTAACGATGTTAATGTAGAAAAAGAGATTCGCACAATAGAGATTTCGCAGTCAGTAAGTTTAGTTAGTGCTAATGGTGATGTTAGAGAAAAGCTTGTTGAGATGCAACAAAAATTTGGTGAAGACAAAGGAATAGTGATGGATGGTAGAGATATTGGTACAGCCGTTTTTCCTAATGCCGAGTTAAAGATTTTTATGACAGCCGACCCTAAGGTAAGAGCACAGCGTAGATATGACGAACTTATTGCTAAAGGGGATGACGTTAATTATGATGAGATAGAAGAGAATATTGTTTCTCGTGATTATCAAGATCAGAATCGTGAAATTAGTCCTTTGCGAAAAGCTGATGATGCTATTGTTTTAGATAATACATATATGACTCCCGAGGAACAGATTATTTGGTTAGATAAGATAGTTGCAGAGTTGTAATATAAGGAATAGACAATTTTTAAGGGGTGCCATTAGGTATCCCTTTTTTTATGCTAATAATTTGATACTCTCATTTTTGGTAATAACGCAAAATAAATATAAATTAAAACGCTGAAAATTAATCATAATCAATTTTGTTTGTCTGTTAGCTTTGTCTTATGAACTATGAGTTTTAGCTTTTTTGGCAGTCTTTTAATTGAATGATTTTTTTAAGTATACCCTGTAAATTAAAACCAAGTATATGCAACCCAAAGAAATTAAAAACCTGAATTATCTAAAAACTCGACAACAAATAGGATATGTTGCGTTAAATGATGCTTCTTATGCCGACTATAAGCGGATTGGATTTATGTCTGGATTAGAAGTTCATCAGCAGTTAAACACTAGTGAGAAACTTTTTTGTAGATGTCCTTCGTGTATCTTACAAGCCAGTAACGATTATCACGCCGAAATTATTCGGCATATGCGCCCAACGCTTAGCGAAATGGGAGTTTACGACGGTACAGCTCTTATGGAGTTTAAAACAAAAAAGGAGATTACATATAGAATAAATAAATCTACGGCCTGTACTTACGATATTGACGATACTCCTCCTTTCCCTATTAACAGAGAGGCTCTGCAAAAAGCTTTGGAGATTTCACATATTTGTAATTTCGATATTGTAGGCGAGGTTCATATTACTCGAAAACAATATTTAGATGGAAGTATACCTGCAGGATTTCAGCGTACTGCTATTCTTGGTGTAAATGGAAGTATTGATTTGGGTTATAAAAAAGTTAATCTAATTCAACTAAGTATAGAAGAAGATTCTTGTAGAGAGATTTCGGATATTGGTCATAGCAGAGTTTATAAGACCGATAGGCTTGGTGTTCCTTTAATTGAGACAGTTACTGCTCCTGAACTTTTTACACCTTGGGAACTTAAAGATGCAGCCCAGCAAATTAGACTTATAAACCGACTATCTGGTAATTCTAGAGATGGAATGGGCGCTGGGCGACAGGATGTGAATGTTAGTTGTGCTGGTGGAACAAGAATTGAGATTAAAGGGGTTTCGCATAATAAATGGATTCCGAAGTTATCGCATAACGAGGCATTTAGACAGTGGGCTCTTTTGAATATTCAAAAAGTATTGCAAAGTCGCGTTGATAAGGACGATTGGAAAATGTCTTATTGTGAGATTGACATTTTTAATTATTCAGAAATTGAGAATATTGCAAAGAACTGTGGTCAATTATTTAATAAGGTTGTTGCAATAAACTTACCTCATTTTAAACATGTGTTATCTCATTTTACCCAACCTTATAGAGATTTTTCTGATGAGATTTCTGACAGATTAAAAGTTATTGCTTGTATCGAGAAACCTAATATTTTATCATCAGAAGATATTCATAATGAAATAACACCTAATCTGTTTTCGAAGATCAAGCTCGATTTAAACGCTAATATAGACGATGCTCAGATAATAATATGGGGGCCTGAGGCTGATATTGCTACTGCATTAGAAACTGTTGAAGAGCGTTGCTTGATGGCTTTTGATGAAATTCCTCATGAAACAAGAAAAGCTTTTGCCAACGGTACAACAATGTTCGAAAGAGTTTTACCAGGAGCAGACAGAATGTATCCAGACACCGATTCGGTGCCTATTCCTTTGAAAAACGAATGGATTGACGAGTTAAAAGAAAATTGTTTTTTTAATCTTGGGTCGCAATTAAATATGTTGTTTGAATGGGAAGTGCCCATAGATACACATTTTTATTTATTGCGGAACAGACTAAATCAAACAATCGATAATCTTACTAAATACGGATATACTCACCGACAAATTTCCTGCATTTTTGGTCATAGAATAAAGAAGCTTCATAAAGTAACTGGTTTTAATAAAGAGTTTGACTTTAGTAAAACTGTCGAGTTATTTGACTTTGCAAGTGTTAATAATTTAAATATAGACTTTATTAAAGAGGTTATTAATTGTGCAATTCGAGAGTGTAATACCGATTTAATTTATGTCGCAAATTCAATATTAGTAAAGCTGGAGCATAAATTTTCTATTTCGGAAATTGTTATGCATGCCGAAAATGTTGCTTCAACAATAAATAACCAAATAGATCAGAATTGTTTAACTAACTGGCTTATAGGTCAGGTTAAACCAAATTCGTTGGGAGCTATTTCGTTAAGTAAGTTATCAGAATTATTAACATCACAAGAATAGAGGTTATGCAAGCAGACGATACACAAGGATATAAAGGCGAATCATTAGAAGTTTTTGAGAAATATGATTTTCGTGTTTGGGGTAAAGTTAAGGTAACAACTACACGTGGTGTTTTTGAGGGAACAGTTTTGCCTCGAAGCGAAAACGACGATGATCAGCATATTGTTTTGAAAATTATTACTGGTTATAATATTGGTATAAACATTAAAACTATTACAGATATTGTTGAGTTAGGATACTCAAAGGCAAATTATAAGATCCCCGAAAAAGCTTTTCCTTATTCTAGTGATAAACCAAATGTTAAACTTTTTGGAACAGGGGGGACAATAGCATCACGTCTTGATTATCGAACAGGTGCTGTAATTCCTGCCTTTTCGCCAGGTGAGCTTTATGGTGCAGTTCCCGAGTTGGCCGATATTTGTAATATTGAAACAGAAAAATTATTTTCTGTTTTTTCTGAGAACATGGGTCCTGAGCAGTATATTATTCTTGCTAAAGCTATAGAGAAAGAGATTGAAAAAGGAACAGATGGAATTATTATTGGACACGGTACCGATACTCTTCATCATACTGCAGCAGCGTTAACTTTTATGGTTCAAGACCCGCCTGTCCCTATTGTTTTGGTTGGATCGCAGCGATCGTCGGATAGACCATCGTCTGATGCGGCGATGAATCTTATTCATGCAGCTTACACTGCTAGTAAATCAGATATTGCAGAAGTTATGGTTTGTATGTTTGGTCCTACTTCCGACGAATATGGATTCTTGCATTCGGGAACGCGAGTTAGGAAAATGCACTCATCGTACCGATCGACATTTAGGACTATTGGTGATACACCTATAGCAACTGTTCGTCGTAATAGTATAACAAAAATTAAAACAGATAGAAAGCCTCGTCGGTCGGATAAAAATGTTAGGGTGAATGCTGTTTTTAATACAAAAGTATCAATGCTATATTATTATCCAGGAATGCAACCCGATGTTTTGGATGCTATGGTAGATAAGGGCTATAAAGGTATTGTGATTGTGGGCACAGGATTAGGTCATGTTAATAAATTACTATACCCAGCAATTGAAAGAGCTGCCGAAAAAGGGGTTGCAATTTATATGACATTGCAAACTATTTGGGGATATGTTAATATGTTCGTATACGATACTGGTCGCGATTTAATGTCAAAAGGAATTGTTCCAGCTGGGAATATGTTACCCGAAACAGCATTCATAAAACTTGGTTGGGCTCTTGGTCAAACCGACGATATTGAAGAGGTAAAACGTATTATGTTAACTCCTGTGGCCGATGAAATTACTCCTCGCGAGCCTTACGATGGTTATTTAGTTTATCAGGGAGGTGTCCCGGAAGTTGATGAATTTGTAAAGAATTTTAGAAAGTAAGCTTTAAAATATGAGCTAAAATTGTAACTTTAAATATTCAATAAACGCTGCAAAATCTTACTTTTTGTGGCGTTTGTTTCTCTTAAAGTTATAAAGTTGTATGGATAGTTTTCTTTCGGATTTAAAAAAACAGTTTATAGGACCTTTTCCTGGTGAACGAGCTCAACTTTCTATGTCGCCAGAGATAAGAGATTATATGAATAATTTGAAGAAGAAAACTCTTGTTAAGAAAGCAGGTGTTGCAATAATAATTTTTCAGAAGGAAGGAGTTTTATATACAGTTTTTATAAAGCGCCCAAAATACGATGGTCCTCATAGTGCTCAGATATCTTTTCCTGGTGGAAAGTTAGATTATGTTGATAATAATTTAATTCAAACAGCTATTCGTGAAACGCAAGAGGAGGTTGGGATAAAAGCCGATGACTTATTATTTATTTCGTCGCTTTCGCCACTTTATATTCCAATAAGCAATATTTTAGTTCAGCCAGTTGTTTTTTTCTTGCCTTATCAGCCTGTTTATTGTATTAGTACAAGAGAAGTTGATCACGTTATTGAGATTGATTTTAAAACTCTTTTCGATGATAATTCTGTTAAAGAGAAAACATTGCAAATAGGAGAAGTAAACTTTAACACCCCATATTATGATGTTTATGATAATCATATATGGGGTGCTACAGCTATGGTTGTTGCCGAATTGAAAGAGATAATGAAGGGCTTTAATTTAGATCGGCCAAATTTTTATAGTGTTCGTAACGATCGTTAATTTCCTTAACGTAGTTATATGTTTCGCTTCCTCGTGCATATCCGTATCTAACAATAGGATCTTTATAGTATTGAGGTTTCGACTTGTTTAGAATAAAAAAATCGACATTGTTGTCCCATACATTCGGGTCTTTACCATATTTTTCGGCTAGCCTTCTTGCGTCAAGAATATGTCCTAATCCTACATTATACGATGCTAGAACAAATTTTATTCGCTGATCTTGATCAGTAATTCCAAGCTTTGTTATTTTTTTATCTAGATATCTAAGGTGTTTTATACCTGCAGTTATCTGTTCGTCGGTTGACGATTCTTTGTCTACTCCGTATAATATAGCAGTATTTGGCATAAGTTGCATAATTCCGTATGCTCCAACCCACGATTCTGCATCTGGATTAAATCGTGACTCTTGATATATCATCGACGAAACCATTCGCCAATCCCAGTTTAAAAGTTGGCTTTTTTGTTTAATGATTTCATCAAAAACAGATATTTTTCCACTGCTTAAGGTGTAGTATTCACTATTGATGATGTTTTTAGATCGCTTGTTATTAAAGTATTTAGTGTATAAAATCCTTGTTTGTCCTGTTTTCTTCGATTCGTAAAGCCAATTATTAATGGCATTTAATAAATGGCTTGATGTTTTTCGAACTCCCCAAGCAATTTGTTGATCGTTTGATAACGAAATATTTATGTCAATGTTAGAGTAGTAAGTTTGATTTACTTGTGCTACATTTTCGTCGCAAACAGTGTAGTTTATCTCTCCTTTCGATATGAGTTTAATAATGTCTTCTTGCTCTTCTGGTAACTCAATAATTGTTATAGGAGTCTTGAAAGTGGTTGACAACTCCTGAAGAGTTTCAACAAAAACAGTTCCTTGCTGAACATAGATAGTTTTTCCTTCTAGTTCATTAATTTCTTTAATAAAGTGGTTTTGTAATGCCGACTTGTCGTCTTGGGTTCTTTGGATTAAAACCTGTTTTGTGTTTGTCAGTGGTGAGGTGAAGCTAATTTGCTTAAGTCGTGAAGGTGTGATTGTTAAATTATTGGCAATAATATCATATTCACCACTATTTAGCTTTGCAAAAGTATCTTCGTTGTCGTTATTAACAACTATTTCTAGGCTTACGTGAAGATCTTCGGCTAGTAATTTTAGCATTTCAAACTGATAGCCCATTGGTAGGCCTTTGTACATAAAGTAGTTGACAGAGTTATAGCTGGTTACTGCTACAATTTTTCCTCTTTCTTTAATCTGAATAAGATCTAAGTTCGATAATTCCTCATTTTGTGGTAACTCAGATTTGTTAAGGTCGTTTTTCTGACAACTAAAAATAATGACGACAAGTACTAATAAACTAATAATTCTACTTAAAAAGTATAAATATTTACTCATAATAAATTGTTTTCGTTGGAAATGTGAAACTGGAGTATCAATAAATTAGGCGTTGCTAACGACTAAGTAGTGATAATAGATTATGGAATCTGTAGTGTTTCATATGCTTTAAATTCGGGTGCAAGTTATATAAAATATTAATACGTGAGGTTTAAATGTGTTGAAATTAGTGTTTTGTGCCTTTTTATTTGTGTGAGTGACGCTCTGTATCCTTTGATTTTACTGGTTTTTGTGGGTTTTTCTTGTCTTCTGCTCATATATTTGTTTTTGATTAATTATTCTATTTTGTAAATAAAAGTTACATAAATTATAGTTATAAAGAGCTGCTTTTTTATAAAAATATGCTGTTAGTGGTTGAATTCACCCTTTAATTTAAGATAATTATGGCTTTTAGGGGGATTTCTTATTAGTGTTAATTGCTCTTAATTTGTATATTTGACACTTTAAATTGTAGAATAATAAATAACTATAATATGAAGATTGAGGTATCTAATGGTGAGATTGTTGATAAGTTAACAATTATTGAAATTAAGCTTGAAAGAATTAAGGATGAGGCTAAGCTTGTTAATCTTCGTAAAGAGTACGAGGTTCTTAATGAAGCGGTAAAGCAAATTATTGATAAGGAAGATACTCTTTATAAGCAGTTGTATGATATTAATTGTCAGTTGTGGGATATTGAAGATCGCTGTCGTGATTATGAGCGTGAGAAGAATTTTGGTGACGGGTTCATTCAAACAACTCGATCGGTTTATATGACCAACGATAAGCGTTCTGATGTTAAAAAAGAGATTAATATTAAGACGGGTTCAGGATTGATTGAGGAAAAATCGTACGAAAAATATTAAAAATCAAAAACCTGCTTTTTGCAGGTTTTTTTATCTTATAAATTATGCATTTGTTAGTATTTAGGTTTTCGGCTATGGGCGATGTTGCTCTTACTGTACCTGTTATTCGTGGAGTGTTACGTCAGAATCCTGCTTTGAGAATTACTCTTGTGACACCTAAATTTTTCGCTCCTTTTTTTAACGAGATACCTCGTTTAAATCTTGTTCATCCCGATTTTAAAGGGTCGCATAAAGGGGTTAAAGGGTTGTTTTTGTTGTATAAGCAACTCTCGTCGGAAAATAATTTCGATGGTGTTGTTGATTTGCATAATGTATTAAGATCAAAAATATTATCTCTCTTTTTTAAAGTATCGGGAAAACAAATTGCTACTGTTGATAAAGATCGTAGGTTAAAAAAGCAAATTATAAAAGGTTGTAGTAATAAAGCTTTAATGCCTCAGTGGATGCGTTATGCCAATGTTTTTAAAAATTATGGTATTAACTTTTCTAGTGATAGCGAGGTAGGGATTATTCCAGATTCAGAAGCTTGCAATCAGGTTAGTATTTTGCCAGAGATGGTTCAGTCGTCGGGGAAAATGCGAATAGGTATTGCTCCTTTTGCTAAGCATAAATTAAAGATGTGGGGAATTGATTCTGCTAAAGAGTTGATTTCGATGTTGCAGAATGATAATGCTGAAGTATTTCTATTTGGTGGCGGAAAAGAGGAAGTTGAAGAATTAGGTGTACTGGCATCGCATTTTGACTATGTTAATAATATGGCTGGTAAAATATCCTTTTATCAGGAAATAGCTCTGATTTCGAAAATGGATATTATGATTACCATGGATTCGTCTAATATGCATATTGCCTCATTAGTTGGTGTTCCTGTGTTGTCCTTATGGTTTGGAACTCATCCTATGGTAGGTTTCTCTCCTTATGGTCAGCCTGATGATTATTCATTACAGATTCCAAAAGAGGAGTTAAAATGTCGTCCTTGTACGGTTTTTGGCAAGGGAGAGTGTCGATTTAATACGCTTGAATGTATTTCGAAGCTTACTCCTGAAATTGTTTATAAAAAAATACAAATTCTCCGTCAAGAATTGTCTCTTAAGTAGCAAATAGCATTAAATCAACTTACAAAGCGTAATTGTTAATAACTTTTGCGTTGTTATGTTTAAAAATTGTTGATAACTGAAATGTAATTGTTTACATAATTCCTCGCTAATTAATAACTAATTATGATTTAATATTATTTTTGACCATCGAATAAGAATTTAAAACTTGAATCTATGGGAAAGGTAATATCGTTAGCGAATCAAAAGGGTGGAGTAGGTAAGACTACAACTGCTATTAATTTGTCGGCTAGTTTGGCTGCTTTAGATAAAAAGGTATTGTTAATTGATGCCGATCCTCAGGCTAATTCAACATCGGGATTAGGTTTCGATTTACGTACTATTCAAAATAGTATTTACGAATGTTTGATTGGTGAATCTAAAGCTAAGGATGTAGTGATGCCAACAGAGATGGATAATATGTTTATTATTCCTTCGCATATCGACCTTGTTGGTGCCGAGATTGAGATGTTGAATATGCCTAATAGAGAAAAAATTCTAAAAGGTATTATTGCTGAAATAAAAGATGATTTCGATTATATAATTATTGATTGTTCTCCGTCGCTTGGTTTAATTACTGTTAACGCCCTTACTTCGGCTGATTCGGTTCTTATTCCAGTTCAATGCGAATATTTTGCATTGGAGGGTCTTGGTAAGCTTTTGAATACAATAAAAATTATTCAGTCGCGCTTAAATCCTGAATTAGAGATTGAAGGCTTTTTATTAACAATGTATGATGCTCGTCTTCGTTTATCGAATCAGGTAGTAGAAGAGGTTCAGAAGCATTTTCAGTCGATGGTTTTTGAGACAATAATTCAGCGTAATATTAAACTTAGCGAGGCTCCTAGTTATGGAAAACCTGTTTTGTTGTATGACGCAAGCTCAAAAGGAGCTGTTAATTATTTGAATTTAGCTAAAGAGTTAATTCAGAAAAATGATGATACCGCTATTAAAAATAGCGAGAAAGTAATAGAGAATATAGATTAAAGTAATATAAAATGGTACAGAAACGTAGCGCACTGGGAAGAGGATTAGGAGCATTGATTAGCGAATCGGAAACAACATCGGAGAAGGCTCGTAACGCGGGTTATAAAGAAATTGTTGAATCGCCAGGAGTAATGGAGATAAGCTTATCGAATATTGAAGCTAACCCATTTCAGCCACGTACTAATTTTGATCAAGAAGCATTAGAGGATCTTGTTGATTCTATAAAATCTATTGGTATTGTTCAGCCTATTACTGTTAGAGAGAAAGAGGGTGGAGGATATCAGATTATTGCTGGTGAGCGTCGTTTTAGAGCAGCTCAGATTTTAGAGCTAAAAGATATTCCTGCTTATGTTCGTAAAGCCAACGACCAAGATATGTTGGAGATGGCTTTGGTTGAAAATATTCAACGACAAGACCTTGACGCTATTGAGGTATCGTTGAGTTATCAGCGTTTAATGGACGAATGTAAATTAACACAAGAGCAGCTTAGCGAGCGTGTTGGAAAAAAACGTTCTACTGTAACAAATTATCTTCGTTTATTAAAATTACCTGCCGAAGTGCAATTGGGTATTCGTAAGCATCTTTTGTCTATGGGACATGCTCGTGCTATGATTGGTGTTGAAGATATTCAAAAACAACTTGAAATTTTTGCTCGTATTATAAAAGATGGTCTTTCTGTTCGTCAAACAGAAGAGATTGTTAGAAATATTGATGCTCCTGTAGTTAAAAATAAAAAAGTTAATGTTTCTATTCCTAGTGATATTAGAGAAATATCGGATGCATTAGTTGGTAGATTAAAATCTAAAATTGAATTTAAACACTCTGAAAATGGTAATGGTAAGATGATTATCTCGTATAAGTCGCAAGAGCACTTAGAAGAAATATTAAATCTTTTTAACTAATTTATAATTTATGAATCATTACATTTGTCGAGTACTGAAAGCTTTGTAAATTGGAATTAATAAAATTATATATAAAGAAAAGCATAATAATTACTATTATGCTTTTTGCTTGTTTTAGCAATCAAAATAGTGTTGTTGCTCAGAAAAAGGTAATTCGTGATACTGTTAGGTACAATGTGAATCGTACTTGGTTGTACTCTTTGGTTTTGCCTGGAGCTGGTCAATTTCGGAATAAGCAATACTGGAAAATACCTGTTGTATATGCCTCGGCTGGTACTTTTGCTTACTTAGGTTATTCGAGTAATAAAAATTACCATACTGCATTTGATAATTACAAATATGCTACCGATGCCGATCAGAAATCGGTATTTAAGAGCGAATATTCGAAGTATAGAACTCAGCGCGATCTGTTTTTTGCTGGTGTTGGAGCTGTTTATCTTTTCAGCCAGCTCGATGCGGTTTTAAATGTTCATTCTGAAAAACATTCGCCTGCAAAAGCAACAATTTATTCTGTTTTAGTACCAGGTCTTGGTCAGGTTTATAACAGGAAGTATTGGAAAGTGCCAATTGTTTATGCTGCCGCTGCTGGTTTGGCTTACGGAATACAATTTAATAATAAAGAGTATATTAGGTTTAAAACGGCATGGGAGAATGTCGAAAATAAAGTTCCCGATGAATTTAACGGGGCTCGATCTGCCGAAGAATTGAAACATTACATGTCTAATTATCGTAGAAATAGAGATTTATTGGTAATGTTGTCGGGGGTTGCTTATGCTTTAAATATTGTTGATGCAGCAGTTGATGCTCATCTTTATGATTATAGTGTTGACGATAATTTGGCTATTAGATTAGAGCCAATAATAACTGACACCCCTGGTTTTGGAAAGAGTATGTATTCGTATTCGAATGCAGGTGTTGGAGCAAGGTTGCAAATAACTTTTTAATTTTTTTTCGAATGAAGCTAAAATCGTTGATGGGAGCTTGTGCTCTTATGAGTTTGTTTAATATATCTATCTCTTTTGCTAATCCTGTAAAAGATTCAATAGATATTGGATTTAAGATTGTTGAGCAGAAGCTTAACAAAAATCTGGATAGTCTTTATGCCTCGTGGATTGTGCAGCAAGGATTAAAAGATTCGGTTTTTGTTGACGATATTGCAACAGACAGTCTGTTGGTGTTGGAAGACGATTCTATTATCTCTGTTCCGGGTTCCGACTCGTTGTATATTGAGCGATTGTCGTTAATTGAGTCGCCAATGAAAATATCGTACAATAAAATTGTTGGTAATTTTATTAGAGCATACACAACTAAACACAGTAAAAAAGTTGAGGCAATGTTGGGAATAAGCGAGTATTATTTCCCTATTTTCGAAGAGGCTCTTGACAAAAAACAGATGCCTTTAGAATTAAAATATTTGCCAGTAATAGAGTCGGCTTTAAACCCGCGTGCTGTTTCACGAGCTGGTGCTACTGGATTATGGCAGTTTATGTACGGAACAGGTAAGTTCTGTAAATTAAATATTACATCATATATCGACGAGCGTCGCGATCCTATTAAATCGACTTATGCTGCAATTCAATATTTAGACGATTTGTATAAAATTTATGGCGACTGGATGCTTGTTATTGCTGCATATAATTGTGGTCCTGGTAATGTTAATAAAGCAATACGTCGTGCTAATGGTCGTCGCGATTATTGGGATATTTATTATTTCTTACCGCGCGAAACTCGTGGTTATGTTCCTTCGTTTATTGCTGCAATGTATACCTTCGAATATTACAAAGAGCATAATTTAACACCTTCTAAAATTGAATGGCCAATTCTTACCGATACTCTGATGATAAATCAGGATGTTCATTTCCGTCAGATATCAGATATTATTGGTGTTCCGTTGGAGCAAATTCGCGATCTGAATCCTCAGTATCGTAGAGATTTTATCCCTGCAAAAAATAAAGATTATCCGCTATGTTTACCTTATAAATACACTGGTAAATTTATCGATAGCGAAGACTCAATATATTCGCATCAGCGCGAAAAGTACCATTCGTCGGCATTTACTCAGGTTGATCCTAAGTCGCGATCTAGATTCTTGCTTGATCCGCCTGCTGGACATGTTGCTGTTAAGTATACTGTTAAACAAGGCGATTATTTAGGATATATTTCGGAGTGGTTTAATGTTGGTGTTTCGGAATTACGTCATTGGAACCGATTGCGTGGAAATATGATTCGTGTTGGTCAGAAACTAACAATTTATGTTCCTGCTAAAAAAGCTTCTCATTATTCAAAATTTAATAGTATGACTTTTGCTCAAAAGCAGAAGTCCGATAGTAAGACTGTTTCTACGCCTGTTGAAAAAACGGCTAAAGGGAATGTTATTTATTACACTGTTAAAAAAGGTGATACTCTTTGGGATATTTCGCGACTTTATCCAGGTGTTACTATAGCATCAATTGTTGAGAGCAATAATTTGGGAAGTAGCAAAAAAATAAAACCAGGACAAAAATTACGAATTAAAGTAGGTAGCTAAAGTATTTGTGGGCAGGAAGTTTTT
>JAFGOQ010000105.1 GCA_016926405.1 Bacteroidales bacterium | reverse complement strand
GTACAGTTGATTACACTGCAAAAAGCAATTTTAAAATAGTAATTAAGATATTAGCAATTAATTCTATTATATTTGTCGCTTTAAATTTTAAAATATACAAAATGAACGAATTAAGTTACAGTTTGGGTGTTAGTGTGGGTATGAATCTAAAAGAGCAAGGTTTTAACCTAGAGAGTATCGAAGACTTCTCGAAAGCAATTACCGATGTTTTAACAGAACAAAATTTAGCTATCGCTCCAGATAAAGTAAACCAAATTGTTGGGGAATATTTCCAACAACTACAAGCAAAACGTTTCGAAGAAAAAATAGCTGAAGGACGCGCATATCTTGCCGAAAACGCAAAAAAAGAGGGTGTTGTAACTCTTGAGAGCGGTCTTCAATACGAAATAATTACAGAAGGAAACGGCGAAAAGCCAGCTGAATCGGACACTGTTACTGTACACTACACAGGTACATTAACTAATGGTCAGGTTTTCGATAGCTCGGTACAACGTGGTGAACCTGCTACATTCCCTGTTAACGGTGTTATTCGTGGTTGGGTTGAGGCACTACAGCTTATGCCTGTTGGATCGAAATGGAAACTTACTATTCCTTCGGATCTTGCTTATGGCGAAAGAGGTGCTGGACAACTTATCACTCCACACACAACACTTGTTTTTGAAGTTGAATTACTATCAATACAGAAATAATTGATCTAACAAACAACATATAACGCCATTGATTAGAGTTAAACTTCTAATCAAATGGCGTTTTATTTATATGGACGACTACATAGACATACATTCGCACAATATTCCTAAAATAGCTACTACTACTATTGTTAACTATAGATTAGGTGTAGATGCCCTTAATTTTATTTCGGAAAAATATTATTCCGTAGGATTGCATCCTTGGGATATTAACAATTGCGATATAACGGTATTAGCAACCCAATTAAAAAAATTGTGCCAACTACCAAATGTACTTGCTATTGGCGAAATAGGTTTAGATAAAACCATAGACATACCATTAAATGCACAAATAGAAGTTTTTAAAAAGCAAATTGAAATTGCCGAAGAGCTTCAAAAACCTATTATTATTCATTGTGTAAAAGCATACAACGAATTAATAGAACAACTAAAAAGCAGTAATACACAATGGATATTTCACGGTTTTAATAAAAACTATCAGATAGCTACTGATATTATTAACAACGGAGGAATAGTCTCATTTGGATCGGCAATAATAACAAACAAAAAACAACAAGAGGTATTAATGCAAATACCTATTAACAGATTCTTTCTTGAAACCGACGAATCGAACGTATTGATAGAAGACATATACGAAGCTGTAGCACTACTACTACAAATAGATATTAAAGAGTTAAAACATATCCAAAAAGAATTATTTAATAAAGTATTTTCGAAATGAGTTTAATAGGTGAAGAGTGGATAAGCAGAACAGGTTTGCTTTTGGGAGAAGAAAAATTAACAAAATTAGAAAATAGCAATGTAATAGTAGTAGGACTAGGTGGTGTTGGCGGTTGTGTTGCCGAAATGCTCTGCCGCGCAGGAATATGCAACCTTACAATTGTTGATGGCGACACTGTTTCGGTATCAAACAGAAACAGACAGTTACCTGCATTAGTATCAACATTTAATAGACCAAAAGCCGAAGTTATTGCCGAGCGATTAAAAGACATAAATCCGGAAGTAAATTTAACTGTAATAAACGAATTTATACGAGACGAAAGAGTAACAGAGATACTATCGGCGCAAAAATACGACTATGTTGTTGATGCTATAGACACACTTTCGCCTAAAGTATTCTTAATATATAGAGCACATCAGTTGGGTTTAAAAATAGTTAGCTCTATGGGAGCGGGCGGAAAAATGGATCCATCGAAAATTGCTGTTGCCGACATAGGCAAATCATACAACGACAAGCTTGCCCGTGCCGTGCGTAAACAGCTAAACCGACTAGGTTTACGCAAGGGTGTTAAAGTAATTTTCTCATCGGAAGAAATTATGGAAGGGGTTACAATTATAGAAGAGAGCCAGAATAAAAAATCGAATGTTGGTACAATTTCGTATATGCCAACAGCATTTGGATTACACTGTGCATCGGTTGTAATTAGAGATATAGTTAATGATTAGAAAATAAACGTCCAAGACAAATTTTGTCAATATCATTAATACTATTCTGCAAACCAACATAATAAACAAATCTCATCTAACTACATTTGTTAATTGTGGCAAATTAGTATTCTGCATTATATATTACTAATTTTGCCGAAGTACAATTACCTACAAATACAATATGCAAAATAATAAGAAAGAACATCCAAAAGAGAAAGCTAGATTACACATTCGAAACAAAAACCGCGAACGCTATAACTTTAAACTTCTATTAGAAAATAGCTCAGAGCTAACTCCTTTTGTAAAGAATAACATATATGGCGATGAGTCTATCGACTTTGCCAACCCTAATGCAGTAAAAGCATTAAACAAAGCCATATTAAAAAGTTATTACGGAATTAATTACTGGGACATTCCAGATAATTATCTGTGCCCTCCTATTCCTGGCCGTGCCGATTATATTCACCACATTGCCGATTTATTGTGCAAAAGCAACTTCGGAAAAATTCCTACTGGCGATAAAATTGTATGCTTGGATATTGGTGTAGGTGCAAATTGTATCTACCCTATTATTGGTACAACCGAATACGGATGGTCGTTTATTGGTTCAGACATTGATCCAGTTGCTATTGAATCGGCAAAGAACATTGTTGAAAATAACGAATTGCTGAAAAATAAAGTTGAGTGTAAATTGCAAAGCAACTCAAAAGACTGTTTTTATGGAGTAATAGGAAAAGAGCAACAAATTGATATTTCAATTTGTAATCCTCCATTCCACTCTTCGGCCAAAGATGCTCAAGCAGGTACTATGCGAAAACTACGCAATCTAAGCAACGAAAAAGTAACCGAAGTTAGTCGTAATTTTGGAGGCCAAAACAACGAGTTATGGTGCGACGGTGGCGAAGAGCGATTTGTACGAAATATGGTTCGCGAAAGCAAAAAGTTCTCTACATCATGCTTTTGGTTCTCAACACTAATATCAAAACAGTCGAATTTAAAGAGTGTTTATGCAGCTCTTAAACAAGAGCAAGCTATTGAGGTTGTAACAATACCTATGGGACAAGGAAATAAAACTAGTCGCATTGTAGCTTGGACATTTTTATCGAAAGAAGATCAAAAGGTATGGAAAAACAGTAGATGGAATAAAATTCCTAAAAAACAGTAATATTATATACAACAGAAAAATAACAGAGTAATTGATTAACAATGCAGGAAGCTATAAAAAACAAATTACCCATTCGTATTGATTTACGCCCTAATAGAGACGAGGTGCATTCGGGTATATGTCTTAAAATGACCAAAGAAATATTTGTTTTAGTTTGTTACAATAACGAATTAAAGGAGTATGATGGCTATGCTATTTTAAGAAGCTATGAAATAGAGCGATTTAAGTATTGGGAGAAATGGGAATTAGCAGAAATTAAAAATGATAATTTTGGTGCTTTCGACGACATACTTCCTCTAAATAAAATGAACACTCTTCACGATTGCTTACTAGCATTAAAGAGCAACAAATTAATTTCTGTATATACCGAGGATTTCGAAGATTCTTATTTTGTTGGTAGAATTGTTGATGTTACTGCCAGTACCGTAGAACTACAATTAATTAGC
>JAFGOQ010000104.1 GCA_016926405.1 Bacteroidales bacterium | reverse complement strand
TTTTTGCTCTAAACAGTAACTTGTGGCTGTACAAGCTACTGTTTTTGCTCTAAACAGCAACTTGTGGCGCAAAATGGTTTTTCCAAGAGGGTGAGTATATAAAAACAGTTCGTGCTTTATAAAGTAGAACGGCTTTTTTTCAGCTAGTGATTATATTTAAATTTTATAGGGACTAAATTTAGTCCCTATAAAATTAATTAAACCACCCAAAAATCAAATTCAACTCCTACTCTGTAGCCTCTCTGTTATCGTGAACAACAATAAACGGATACTTAGCTAGCGAAGTAAGTTTCTTTGTTACATTCTGATTGTATAACTTATAAACAGCATCTTCCTTCTCATCAAGAATAGCAATTAAGTTCGAATCGTTCTCATTTAAGTAATCTGTTATTCCCTGATAAATATTATTTACATCAATAGAATAATGAGAAAATTCACTTTTCACAAATTTCGATAATATCTCTAAATAACTGTCATTTTTATCTAACTCTGATTTCAGATGAAGGAATACCAAATCAGACTTAAAGATAGACAAAACATCAACCATGCGCTTAAAAGCCAAACTTTCACCAATAGAATTTAAATTGGCAGCTACAGCAATTTTCTGAGGTTTAACAAAGTCTAAATTTTCGGGAATCAATAGTGTTGGAATAGTAGTATTGGCAATAATTTGTCCGGGTACATTACCCATGATAAGCTCTTTTAGCACATTTGAACTACTTATTCCTATAAGAAGAAGATCAATATTAATACTTTCGCAAAGTCTTTCAATAACCAAATATGGCTTACCCTGTCGGGCTTCAATTTGAATATTAATTTTATCCTTTCCGAATTCTTTCTCAATAAGTTTTTTCTCTTGTTTTAAATCGGCAATTGCATTTTCCTCGATAATATCGGTTATACTAAGCATTAACCCCTGCCCTGTTTGAGGACGTGTATACGTATTGAGAAGAATTAAATTAATAGATTCCGAAATATTTTCGGTAGAAAACTTAAGAAAGCCAAAAAGGGCTTTTCGCGAAGCTTTCGAAAAATTAGTAAGAAAAAGTATAGTTCTCATGCTTATAAATATTACATCACATTAGTAAAAAGCTGTTACATAAGTTAGTCCATGAGCAACATAAAGTCAAATAAAAAAGCAGCTCCAAATTGAAGCTGCTTTTGAAAAATATTGTTAATTAAAACTAAGCCTTGAAAATACCAAGATCTTTAGATTCGAAATCCATAATATAGCTAAATCTTTCAGCATTTTGAGCCTTAGCACGTTTAACCATAATCTTAGCCGAAACTCTATAATCGTCGCTATAAATAGTATTAGTCATAAGAAGGTAACTCATAATAATATTACCAGCCATCTCAACCAAACGACGAGCATGGAAATCTAAGTATTCGTTATTCTCTTCTTTAGCATTAATAGCAACAACATGGTCAACAGCTTTCTGATACTGCTCTGTTAAAGCAATAAGATCTTTGTTCAAGTAATCTAATTCAGCAGCAAACTCCTGTTTAGAATACTCTTCCATTTGTTTAGCAAAAACGCCAGTAGTAACACCTCTAATAGCAGCAATAACTTGTAACTGCGATGTTCCTTCATAAATAGTAGTAATACGAGCATCACGCGAAATTCTTTCAATAGCGAAATCTTTCATGTAACCTGTACCACCATGTACTTGAAGCGAATCGTAAGCAATAGAGTTACTATATTCCGAAGATATTAACTTAAGAAGTGGAGTATAAACATCAGCTAAACGATTGTATTTTTTAGCATCTTGTTTTTCTTCTTTAGTAAGCGCTCTATCTTCTTCAATAAATCCATAAGCTTTATATACATCAACAAAACGAGTAGTTTCATATAGAAGCGCTCTTGTAGCCTCAACACTAACTTTCATATTTGTCAACAGCTCGTATACAGCAGGAAATTCAATAATAGCTTTTCCAAACTGAACTCTCTCTTTAGCATATTTAACAGCTTCGCGATAAGCAGCTTCTGAAATACCTACCGATTGAGCACCAACACCCAAACGAGCACCATTCATAAGCGACATTACATACTTGATAAGACCTAATTTACGATCACCAACAAGTTTAGCTGGAGCATCAGTAAATACAAGTTCACAAGTAGGCGAACCTTTAATACCTAATTTATTCTCGATACGACGAACAACAACACAGTCGTCTGCTTTATCGTAAACAAAAAGCGAAAGACCACGACCATCGTTTGTACCAGCTTCTGAACGAGCAAGAACAAGCGAAACCTCAGCATCACCATTTGTAATAAAACGCTTAACACCATTCAACAACCAAGTACCGCGCTCTTCGCAATATTCAGCTCTTAATTGAACAGCCTGAAGATCTGACCCTGCATCTGGCTCTGTTAAATCCATTGCAGCAGTAGCTCCTTTGTTAAAACGAGGAAGGAATTCGTCCTTAATCTCTTTTGAAGCAAATTCGTGAAGAGTCTCAGCACAGTCCTGAAGTCCCCAAATATTTGAGAAACCAGCATCGCCACGAGAAACTAGTTCAGCAGCCATAACATAAGGAACCATAGAGAAGTTAAGTCCGCCATATTCGCGAGGAAGCGACATACCAACAACTCCAGCTTGTGTTAAAGCATCGTGGTTTTCTTGTGTTCCTTTAGCATAAATAACACGACCGTTTTCAACAGTAGGACCGTCGTGATCAACACTTTCGGCATTAACAGCAAGAACATTTGCACAAATCTCACCAACAATCTCAAGTACTTTTTCGTAGCTATCCATAGCATCTTCGAAGTCTACAGGAGCATAGTCGTACTTATCTTTATCGGCAAAATCTTTCTCTTTAAGTGCTACGATCTTACGCATCAACGGATGTTGAAGGTGAAATTTAAGATCGCTATTATCATTAAAAAAATTATCCATTTCTTTAGTCTTTTAAAAAATAGTAAACCCTACTTAGTATTAGCTTTGTAGTGCTTAATCATCTTTGGTATAACATCTTCTACCTTACCATGAATTGCGTAATCAGCAATTTTATTAATTGGTGCGTTTATATCGTTATTGATAGAAATAATCATTGCCGACTCTTCCATACCAGCAGTGTGCTGAATTTGTCCTGAGATACCACAAGCAATATATAAACGAGGGCGAACAGTAAGACCTGTTTGTCCAATCTGACGATCATGCTCAACAAGACCAGCATCAACAGCAGCACGCGAAGCACCAACTTCACCACCAAGTACTTCGGCAAGTTGATAAAGAAGATCGAAATTTTCTTTTGATCCAACACCGTAACCACCAGCAACAACAACAGGAGCACCTTTCATGTTTATTTTGCTTGCCTCAATATGTCTTTCGATAATTTTAACAGCAAAATGCTCTGGAGCAAGATATTTGTCTACTTCAATATTTTTAATTTCACCAACATAGTTAGCGTCCATAATTTCTTTCTTCATCACTCCTTCTCTAACAGTAGCCATTTGAGGACGACAGTCAGGGTTAATAATGGTAGCAATAATGTTACCACCAAAAGCAGGACGAATTTGATATAATAATTGATCGTATTTAGTGTCAGTTTTCTTTTCGTAATGATCACCAATAACAAGACTAGTACAGTCGGCAGTTAAACCACTGTGTAGTGCCGACGACACTTTAGGACCTAAGTCGCGACCTATTGATGTAGCACCTAAAAGAGCAACTTGTGGCTTTTCTTCTTTGAAAAGGCCAATCATAATTGCAGCATGAGGAGCTGTAACATATGGATAAAGGCGAGTATCGTTAGCAAGAAATACAGTATCAACACCAAATGGATAAAGAGTTTTCTCAATACCATTTAAATCTGATCCAATAACTAATGCCTCAAGTTTGCACTTTAATTCGTTAGCAAGGCTACGACCTTTAGTTAATAGTTCAAGGCTAACATCGGCAACCTTTCCATCTTCTATTTCGCAGTATACAATTATATTATTCACGATTGTAGTTTTTTCGATTAAAAAATAGGTTAACCAATTGTGTGGCTCTCGATAAGAGTTCTCATAAGTTCATTGATATCTTCATCGTTATCAGAAAGAACTTTAGACTCTTTGGCCGTAAACACAACATTCTCAATTTTCTTAACTTTAGTAGGCGAACCAGATAATCCTAACTCTTTAGGATCGGCATCAACGTCAACTACACTCCACTCAGGAATAACAAGTTCTGGACGATCATTTTTAATATCGATATAATCTTCCGAAGTATCCTGAAGCTCAGTTGCTGTTCTTGCGTGTTTAAACTTAAGCAATGCTTTAGCGTTACGCGAACGACATTCAGGTGCCGAAGCGTTAACAGTTACAACTAACGGAAGAGGTCCTTCAACAACCTCAACACCACGCTCTAAACGACGCTTAACTGTAATTACATTTTCCTTAATACCGATAATCTCTTCGGCATAAGTAATTTGTGTAAGACCTAGTTTATCAGCTACCTGAGGACCAACTTGTGCAGTATCACCATCGATAGCCTGACGACCAGCGATAATAATATCAGCTTCCATTTTTTTAAGAGCTTGCGAAATAGCATATGATGTAGCTAGAGTATCAGAACCAGCAAATAATCTATCTGTTAGTAAAACTCCGCCATCGGCTCCTCTATACATTCCTTCACGGATAATCTCGGCAGCGCGAGATGGACCCATAGTTAGAATTGAAACCGTAGAACCTTCGTATTTATCTTTTAATCGCAATGCTTGTTCAAGTGCGTTAAGGTCTTCCGGGTTAAAAATAGCCGCTAATGCAGCTCTATTAACTGTCCCATCGGCCTTCATAGCGTCCTTACCCACATTGCGGGTATCTGGAACCTGCTTCGCCAAGACAACAATTTTTAATCCTTTCATCTTTGTTATTTTAGTAATTTTCTAAGAATCAAAGCCAAAGATAGAAAAGGGTTCTATTATTACAAACATTGCAATCGTTTAAAAATCTAACTACAAGATTTTGAACACTAATTATGGTTAATTTAAATCCGTTCTAAAGAAAGAACCAAAATAAAAGCCTTTACTATGCCTATTATACAGACCTTTTTTTTAAGTGAACTACACTTCATATAACTTCTTTTAAAAGAAGTTATATGAAGTGTAGTAGTTGCTTTTAAACATAAAAAAAAGGACTATGTGATAGTTTAAGGTTGGTGAATTAATAATTAACCAATCATTAAAAATGAAATAGCTTAGTTACATAATTACAACAGGTAACATTAGCTTATTATAAAAGATAACTACAACTTTATTAAAATATAGTGTCTGTTTTAAATTTTCACGCGTGTTTTTTTTATTTTCTCGCGTGTATTTCTAAAAACGTAACTACATTATATTAAAAACATAACTACTTATTTAAACAAAATGGCTATATCTCAGATAAAGAAAAAAACGAAAACAGGGTTACTTAAAAAGTATCATAAATAATGAAGCAGTAAAAAAGTTAAATTAATCTTCTTTTTTACTGCTTCATTTAAAATATGTTCAACACATATATACTGAAGGATATCAATATCCTCGTAAAATTTGTTTCTTCATTATGCTTGTGCTGTAGGACCTCCAAATCCCATAGGTATATGAGGATCTTGATCGTCGCCTTTTATTTTGCCAAACGTAGACTCGTATTTTTTTAAATTATCTTGTAAAGCATGCATTAAACGCTTAGCATGCTCTGGTGTAATAATTACACGCGATTTTACTGGCGCTTTAGGCATTCCGGGCATTACTCTAACAAAATCTAAGATAAATTCGGCATGTGAATGAGTTATTACAGCCAAATTTGCGTATGTTCCTTCAGCTACTTCAGCTGATAATTCAATATTTAACTCTCCTGGTTTTGGTTGATTATTGTCTTGATTATTCATATCTATAGTTTAAAATTCAGCTTGAAGATAATAAAAAAAGCCACCTTTTAAAGGGTGGCTTTTTGAAATTTATAAGAATTTATATTTTACTCTTCAATCTCTTTTGTTGAAGAAAGTTTTTCATATTCTTCTTTAGACCCAACAATTAAGTTGTTGAAAGCACGGTTACCAGAACCAGCAGGAATTAAGTGACCAACAATTACGTTCTCTTTCAAACCATTAAGTTCATCAACTTTACCATTAATTGCAGCTTCGTTAAGTACCTTAGTAGTTTCCTGGAACGATGCAGCCGACATAAAACTATTAGTCTGAAGCGCCGCACGAGTAATTCCCTGAAGAATCTGGTGCGAAGTAGCAGGAATAGCTTCTCTTGCAACAACAGGTTTAAGATCTTTACGCTTTAAGATAGAATTCTCATCACGTAGTTTTCTTAATGTAACAATTTGTCCAGCCTTAAGATTATTTGAATCACCAGCATCCATAACAACATACTTGTCGTAGATCCAATCATTTTCATTCATGAATTCACGCTTGTCAATAAGTTGTTTTTCAAGGAACTTAGTATCACCAGAGTCAACAATCTCTACCTTACGCATCATCTGTCTAACGATAACCTCAAAATGCTTATCGTTAATCTTCACACCCTGTAGACGGTAAACCTCTTGAATCTCGTTAACAATATATTCTTGAACTTTAGTAGGACCTTCGATATTAAGAATATCACGAGGAGTAATTGCTCCATCAGAAAGTGGCATACCAGCTCTAATATAGTCATTCTCTTGAACAAGAATCTGTTTAGAAAGCGAAACAAGATATTTGTTAACCATTCCACTCTTAGATGTAACGATAACCTCTCTATTACCACGCTTAATCTTACCGAAAGAAACTTCTCCGTCTATTTCAGCAACAACAGCAGGATTCGATGGATTTCTTGCTTCGAATAACTCAGTTACTCGAGGAAGACCTCCGGTGATATCACCAGACTTACCAACAGAACGAGGAATCTTAACAATTGAATCTCCAGTATTAACAGTATCACCTTCGGCAACACTAATATGAGAATGAACAGGTAAGTTATAAGTTTTTAGAACTTCTCCTTCGTCATTAACAATCTTAATGTTTGGTGTACGTGTCTTATCACGCGATTCGCTAACAACTTTTTCTCTAAATCCTGTTTGCTCATCCGATTCTTCACGATAAGTAATATTTTCGATAAGATCTTCGAAAACTACTTTACCCGAAAGCTCCGAAATGATAAGAGCATTATATGGATCCCATTCACAAAGAACATCGCCTTTTGTAACCGATGCACCATTGCTAGTGAATAATTTAGAACCATAAGGAATATTATGATTAGCTAAAACAATACCAGTGTTTTTATCAACAATACGTAATTCACCTAAACGACCAATTACCATATTTACTTTCTGTCCATCTTCAGATATCTTCTCTACACTACGTAGTTCTTCAATCTCGATAACACCATCGTATTTTGCAGTAATAGTTGAATCAGCCGCAACGTTTGATGCAGTACCCCCAACGTGGAACGTACGAAGTGTAAGCTGTGTACCTGGCTCACCAATTGACTGAGCAGCGATAACACCAACAGACTCACCATTCTGAACCATACGTCCAGTAGATAAACTACGTCCGTAACACTTACTACAAACACCCAAAGCACTTTCACAAGTAAGTACCGAACGGATCTCAACTTGCTCAATTGGCGACTCCTCAATAATTTGAGCAATCTCATCTGTAATCTCATCACCAGAAGCAACAATAAGCTCTCCTGTTAATGGATGATGAATATCGTGAACAGCTGTACGACCTAAAATTCTTTCGAATAAAGTCTCAACAACATCTTCGTTTTTCTTAATTGCTGTAGCAACAAGACCACGTAAAGTACCACAGTCCTCTTCTTGAATAATAACATCTTGCGAAACATCAACCAAACGACGTGTCAAATATCCAGCATCAGCAGTTTTAAGAGCCGTATCCGCAAGACCCTTACGAGCACCGTGAGTAGAGATAAAGTACTCAAGTACAGAAAGCCCTTCTTTAAAGTTCGAAAGAATTGGATTTTCAATAATCTCGTTTCCAACCGAACCTGATTTTTGTGGCTTAGCCATAAGACCCCTCATACCTGATAACTGACGAATCTGCTCTTTCGAACCCCTCGCTCCCGAATCTAACATCATATAAACTGAGTTAAATCCATCGTTATCGTTAATAAGAGTATTCATTAACGTAGTTGTCAACTTAGCATTTGTATGCGTCCAAATATCAATAATCTGATTGTATCGTTCGTTATTGGTAATGAAACCCATTGCGTAGTTATTTCTAACTTCTTCAACTTGCGCATAACCTTCAGCAACAAAAGCCTCTTTTTCATCAGGAATAATAACGTCGTTAAGATTAAACGACAAACCTCCTGTGAAGGCCATTTTGTAACCTAAAGACTTAATATCATCAAGGAATTTAGCTGTTTTAGCTGTTCCTGTAACCTTAAGAACTTTAGCAATAATATCTCTTAACGATTTTTTAGTTAAAAGAGTATTGATGTAACCAACTTCAATAGGTACAAATTCGTTGAAAAGAACACGACCAACAGTTGTCTCAATCATTCTCTTAATAACGTTACCGTTCTCATCAACATCGTTAGTATAAACTTCGATATTTGCGTGAAGAGCAACAGCTTTCTCGTTATAAGCAATCTTAACCTCTTCTGGAGAGTAGAACTTAATTCCAGCTCCTTTTGAATTCGGTCTTGGTTTTGTTATATAGTATAGTCCTAAAACCATATCCTGAGAAGGAACAGTAATTGGAGCACCATTTGCAGGATTTAAAATATTATGCGATCCAAGCATTAATAATTGCGCCTCAAGAATAGCAGCATTACCAAGAGGTAAATGCACAGCCATCTGGTCACCATCAAAGTCGGCATTAAAAGCCGTACACGCAAGTGGATGCAACTGAAGAGCCTTTCCTTCGATAAGTTTAGGCTGGAATGCTTGAATACCTAAACGGTGAAGTGTGGGAGCACGGTTAAGAAGAACAGGATGTCCCTTAAGAACATTCTCTAAGATATCCCAAATAACAGGATCTTTACGATCAACTATTTTCTTAGCCGATTTAACAGTCTTTACAATTCCTCTTTCAATTAGTTTTCTAATTACAAAGGGTTTGTAAAGCTCTGCAGCCATATCTTTAGGAATACCACACTCACTCATCTTAAGCTCTGGCCCAACAACAATTACCGAACGAGCAGAATAATCAACACGCTTACCCAATAAGTTCTGACGGAAACGACCTTGCTTACCTTTCAAACTGTCTGAAAGAGATTTTAAAGGACGGTTAGCATCAGTCTTAACAGCATTAGCTTTACGAGAGTTATCGAATAATGAATCAACAGATTCCTGAAGCATACGCTTCTCGTTACGAAGAATTACTTCTGGAGCCTTAATTTCGATAAGTCTTTTAAGACGGTTGTTTCTGATAATTACACGACGATAAAGGTCATTTAAGTCAGAAGTAGCAAAACGACCACCATCAAGCGGCACAAGCGGACGAAGATCTGGTGGAATTACAGGAACTACTTTAACTACCATCCACTCTGGTTTATTAATATTAACAGAGGCACGGAAAGCTTCAACAACTTGAAGTCTCTTTAAAGCTTCGTTTTTACGTTGCTGCGAAGTTTCTGTATTTGCTTTATGACGTAAAGTATACGAAAGATCATCTAAATCTAATCTGCTTAGAAGTTGGAAAAGTGCATCAGCACCCATAGCAGCAATAAATTTATTTGGATCGCTATCATCTAAATGGTGATGCTCTTTTGGAAGAGCTTCCATAATATCTAAATACTCCTCTTCAGTAAGGAAATCTAAATAATTGATACCATCTTCGGCTTTAACACCTGGATTAATAACAACATATCTTTCGTAATAGATAATTGAGTCTAATTTTTTAGTAGGAAGACCCAATAAGTAACCTATTTTATTTGGTAATGATTTGAAATACCATATATGAGCAACTGGAACAACAAGCTCTATGTGTCCCATACGTTCACGACGAACTTTTTTCTCAGTAACCTCAACACCACAACGATCACATACAATACCCTTATAACGGATTCTCTTGTATTTACCACAATGACATTCGTAATCTTTTACCGGGCCAAAAATACGCTCACAAAATAATCCTTCTCTTTCAGGCTTATAAGTACGATAATTAATGGTCTCTGGCTTAGTTACTTCACCACTCGAACGCTCGAGAATTTCTTCTGGAGAAGCTAGTCCGATAGAGATCTTAGTAAAATTACTCTTAACTTTATTATCTCTTCTGAATGACATATAATGAAAATTAAATTGTTTACAAAAAAGTACTCTAGTAAGATTCCCTTACAGTAAAATAACTTACTGTAAGGGAATTATATTAATCAAGATTTACACTTAAGCCAAGACCTCTTAACTCGTGAAGTAGAACGTTTAACGATTCAGGAATACCAGGCATTGGCATTGGCTCACCCTTAACAATAGCCTCGTACGCTTTGGCTCTACCCATAACATCATCAGACTTAATTGTAAGAATCTCTTGCAAAATATTTGCAGCACCAAAAGCCTCAAGAGCCCAAACCTCCATCTCTCCAAAACGCTGACCACCAAACTGAGCTTTACCACCAAGTGGTTGCTGAGTAATAAGCGAATAAGGACCGATAGAACGAGCATGCATCTTATCGTCAACCATGTGACCAAGCTTAAGCATATAGATTACACCAACAGTAGCTGGCTGATCGAATCTTTCACCTGTACCACCATCGTGAAGATATGTTTTACCATATTTAGGAACTTTAGCTTCATCAGTATAGCTACTAATTTCATCAAGTGTAGCACCATCAAAAATTGGAGTAGCAAATTTAAGACCAAGCTCCTGACCTGCCCATCCAAGTACAGTTTCGTAAATCTGTCCAAGGTTCATACGCGAAGGTACACCAAGAGGGTTAAGTACGATATCAACAGTAGATCCATCTTCAAGGAACGGCATATCCTCATCACGAACAACTCGTGAAACAATACCTTTATTACCGTGACGTCCCGCCATCTTATCACCAACACGGATTTTACGTTTCTTAGCAACATAAACTTTTGCTAATTGAATAATTCCTGTTGGTAATTCGTCTCCAATAGTAAGATTATATTTCTTACGTTTAAAGGCTGAATCTAATACTCTAATCTTCAGGTTATAGTTAAAGATAAGTTTCGAAATAAGATCATTCTTAGACTTATCTGTTGTCCAACCATTAGGGTTAATATCCTTATAAAAAATCTCTTGAAGAATTTTCTGAGTGAATTTAGTTCCTTTAGGAACAATCTCCACATCCATATAATTGAAAACACCTTGAGATGTTTTACCACTAACAAGAGTAAATAATTTATCAATAAGTTTCGAGTAAAGCTCGCTAACTTTCATCTCAAATTCTTGATCAATTTTCTCGATGATAGGCTTATCAGCAGCTTTCGATTTACGATCCTTTTGAGCTCTAGAAAATAATTTTTTCTCAAGAACAACACCACGTAACGAAGGACCAGCTTTTAAAGAAGCATCTTTAACATCACCAGCTTTATCACCAAAGATAGCTCTAAGTAATTTCTCTTCTGGAGAAGGATCTGATTCACCCTTTGGTGTAATTTTACCAATTAAAATATCTCCAGGAGTGATATGAGCACCAACTCTGATAAGACCATTTTCATCTAGATCTTTAGTTGCCTCTTCACTAACATTAGGAATATCAGAAGTTAGTTCTTCAAGACCACGCTTAGTATCACGAACCTCTAAAGAGTATTCGTCAATATGAATTGATGTAAATACATCGTTTCTAACAACTTTTTCAGAAATAACAATCGCATCCTCAAAGTTATAACCTTTCCAAGGCATAAAAGCCACTTTAAGGTTACGACCAATTGCCAATTCGCCTTTGTCGGTAGAATAACCATCAGTCAAAATCTGACCTTTAGTAATTCTATCGCCTTTAGCTACAATAGGCTTCTGATTCATACAAGTGCTTTGGTTAGTTTTTCTAAACTTAATCAGCTTATAGCGCTTAACCTCAGGATCGAAGCTAACAAACTTCTCATCGTCAGTCAAATCATATCTAACCACAATTTCTTCTGCGTCAACATATTCTATAACACCATCACCTTCGGCAACAATCTGAACACGTGAATCGCGAACCACAAATTTCTCTAAACCAGTTCCTACAATAGGAGCTTGAGGGCTAATCAATGGAACAGCTTGACGCATCATATTAGATCCCATCAGCGCACGGTTAGCATCATCATGCTCTAGGAAAGGAATCAACGAAGCAGCAATCGAAGCAATTTGGTTCGGTGCAACATCCATTAATTGAACCTCTTCTGGAGTAGAGTGAGGATAATCAGCATCTAAACGAGACTTAATACGAGGATTAACAAAAGTACCATCATCATTTAATGGAGCATTTGCTTGAGCAATAATACGTCCCTCCTCGTTCTCTGCACTCAGGTATGTAATCGCTTCATCAGCTAAATCTACCTTACCATTAGTAACAGGACGATACGGAGTTTCGATAAATCCCATATCATTAATCTTTGCATAAACACAAAGAGACGATATAAGACCAATATTTGGTCCCTCAGGGGTCTCAATAGGACAAAGACGTCCGTAGTGAGTATAGTGAACATCTCGAACTTCGAAACCAGCACGCTCACGCGAAAGACCTCCAGGTCCAAGAGCCGATAAACGGCGCTTATGTGTAACTTCAGCCAGAGGATTAGTCTGATCCATAAACTGCGACAACTGATTTGTCCCAAAAAATGAATTAATTACCGAAGAAATAGTTTTAGAATTAATAAGATCAGTAGGAGTAAATACCTCGTTATCTCTAACATTCATACGCTCACGAATAGTACGAGCCATACGAGCTAAACCAACTCCAAATTGATTATATAATTGTTCTCCACCAGTTCTAACACGTCTATTACTTAAATGATCAATATCATCCACATCAGTCTTAGAGTTAATAAGCTCAATAAGATACTTGATGATTGCAATTATATCATTCTTAGTAAGAACTTTAGTGTCAATAGACTGGTCAAGTTTTAATTTTGTATTAATACGGTAACGACCAACTTCACCTAGATCATATCTCTTATCAGAGAAGAAAAGGTTGTCGATAACATCACGTGCCGTAGCTTCATCAGGTGGCTCAGAGTTACGCAATTGTCTATAAATATGCATAACAGCCTCTTTTTCAGAGTTACTAGGGTCTTTTTGTAAAGTATTATAAATAATTGCAAAATCATTCTGATTTTGATTATCCTTATGAAGTAAAATAGCTTTTGTTCCAGCATCAAGAATTTGTTCTAAATGGTCAGCTTCAAGAACTACTTCACGATCAATAATAACTTCATTACGCTCGATAGAAACTACCTCGCCAGTATCTTCATCTACGAAATCTTCAACCCATGTTTTAAGAACACGAGCAGCTAAACGACGTCCAACAACTTTCTTTAATGATGCTTTAGAAACCTTGATTTCATCAGCTAGATCAAATATTTCTAGAATTTCTTTATCGCTTTCAAAACCGATAGAACGAAGTAAAGTAGTTACAGGTAACTTCTTCTTTCTATCAATATAAGCGTACATAACGTTATTTATATCGGTAGCGAATTCAATCCACGAACCTCTAAACGGTATAATACGAGCCGAATACAATTTAGTACCATTGGTATGAGTACTCTGACCAAAGAATACACCAGGAGAACGGTGTAACTGAGATACAACAACTCTCTCGGCACCATTAATAACAAAGGTACCTTTATCGGTCATATATGGAATAGTACCCAGATAAACGTCTTGAATTACAGTATCAAAATCTTCATGCTCTGGATCTGTACAATATAACTTCAATTTAGCTTTAACTGGAACACTAAAAGTCAATCCTCTTTCGATACACTCTTCAAGAGAATAACGAGGTGGATCAACTTGATAATCAAGAAACTCTAAAACGAAATTATTTCTTGTATCGCTAATAGGAAAGTTTTCACTAAATACTTGGTGTAGACGTTCTTCTAACCTTTCTTCCTTAGTTGAATTAAGCTGAAAGAACTCTCTAAACGACTTTAATTGTATCTCCAAGAAATCTGGATAATCTAAATTGTATTTTGTGGAGGCGAAATTAATTCTTTCGGTGATATTTTTTGCAGACATCATTAAACAAATTGGTTGAACTTAATGAGATAACTATAAACAATAAAAAGGCTTAGAATTCCGATAAACGGAATCCTAAACCCGAAGAAACCTATATTAGGCTAGAATTATTTAAGTTCAACTTCAGCTCCTGCTTCTTCTAATTGTTGTTTTAATGCCTCAGCTTCGTCTTTAGACACACCTTCTTTAAGAGTAGAAGGAACTGCATCTACAGCCTCTTTAGCCTCTTTTAATCCAAGACCAGTAAGCTCTTTAACTAACTTAACGATTTGTAGTTTAGCACCACCAGCTGCCTTAAGAACAACATCAAATGAAGTCTTCTCAGCTGCAGCCTCTTCGCCACCAGCAGCAGGACCAGCAACTGCAACAGCAGCAGCAGCAGGCTCAATACCATACTCATCTTTTAAGATAGTAGCTAGTTCGTTTACTTCTTTCACAGTTAAGTTTACTAACTCCTCAGCAAGTTTCTTTAAATCTGCCATTATTTCTATTTTTAAAAAAAAAATTACTATTTATTATTATTCTTTCTCAGATAAAGTTTTCAAAACACCAACAATTGTTTGTCCACTCGATTGAAGAGCAGAAACAACATTTTTCATTGGAGATTGAAGTAGAGCCACGATATCACCGATAAGCTCATCTTTAGATTTAACTGTTGCTAATGTCTCTAATTGGTTTTCACCAACATAAGCACATTCCTCAACAAAAGCACCTTTTAAAACTGGTTTGTCCGCTTTTTTACGGAACTCTTTAATCAGTTTAGCAGGAGCGTTACCCACTTCGGTAAACATAACCGTAGTAGAGCCTTTAAGAACGTCATACAGTTCACTGTAATCATTATCTAGTTGCTCAAAAGCACGCTTAAGAAGCGTATTTTTTACAACAACTAACTCAATGTTCTTCTCGAAACACTTTCTACGTAACAAACTAGTAGCCTCGGCATCTAAACCGGCAGTATCAGTAAGGTAGAAATGGTTGTTTTCGCGAATTTGTTGAGCTATTGATTCAACGATTTGTTGCTTTTCATCTCTTCTCATAATTTTGAAGCTCTTTTAATTAATTCACTAAACAGATTTTACATCTATCTGAATACCTGGGCTCATTGTACTAGAAAGGTATATGCTCTTAACATAAACACCTTTAGCAGCAGTAGGTTTTAGTTTGTTAATTGTTTGAATAAACTCCATTGCATTTTCTTTAATCTTTTGTGGATCAAAAGAAACTTTTCCAACAGAGGTATGTACAATACCAAACTTATCAACTTTAAAATCGATTTTACCAGCTTTTACCTCTTGTACAGCTTTAGCTACATCCATTGTAACAGTACCACTCTTAGGGTTAGGCATAAGACCACGAGGTCCTAATACACGTCCAAGAGCACCAACTTTAGCCATAACAGTAGGCATAGTAATGATAACATCAATATCAGTCCAACCACCCTTAATTTTGTTGATATACTCATCTAAACCAACGTAGTCAGCACCAGCAGCTTTAGCCTCTTCCTCTTTATCAGGTGTACAAAGAACAAGAACTCTTGTCTCTTTTCCTGTTCCATGAGGTAGAGTAACAACACCACGAACCATTTGATTCGCTTTACGAGGATCAACTCCCAAACGGATATCAATATCCACTGATGAGTCAAACTTTGTAGTAGTGATGTCTTTAACTAACAATGACGCTTCTTCAAGGCTGTACAACTTTCCTGCTTCAATTTTTTCTAAAGCTAACTTCTTATTTTTTGTAAGTCTACTCATTTTCTTTAGCAGTTTAATAATTATTCACCAGGAAAATCACCTTCAACAGTAATACCCATACTTCTTGCAGTTCCAGCTACCATACTCATAGCAGACGACACTTTGAAAGCATTTAAATCAGGCATTTTGTCTTGTGCAATTTCACGTACTTGATCCCAAGTAACACTAGCCACCTTTTTTCGGTTAGGTTCTGCCGAGCCCGATTTAAGCTTGGCAACCTCTTTTAATTGTACAGCAACAGGAGGAGTCTTGATGATAAAATCAAACGATTTATCACCATAAACAGTAATAACTACTGGTAACACTTTCCCAGCTTTATCTTGAGTTCTCGCATTAAATTGCTTACAGAACTCCATGATATTAACACCTTTAGCACCTAAAGCAGGTCCTACTGGTGGTGAGGGATTAGCGGCTCCACCTTTAATTTGCAATTTAATTAATCCTGCAACTTCTTTAGCCATAACTTAATTTACCTTTAAACTTATTCTTTTTCTACTTGCATAAAGCTAAGTTCTAAAGGAGTCTTTCTACCAAAAATTTTCACCATAACTTTTAGTTTCTTTTTCTCCTCATTAACTTCTTCAATTATTCCAGTAAAACTGTTGAATGGACCGTCTGTAACTTTTACGGCATCACCAACATTGTACGTTATACCAGAATCTCCGCCTGTTTCAGCAATTTCATCAACTTTACCTAAAATTCTATCTACTTCACTCTGTCTAAGAGGAGCGGCAGTCTCAGATCCTTTAGTATCGCCAAGAAATCCTAACACATTTGGAATATTTCGAAGAATATGCGGGATCTCTCCTGTCATAATAGCTTCGACTAAAACATAACCTGGAAAAAAGTTTCTCTCTTTGTGAATCTTCTTTCCGTTACGAATTTGAGTGTACTTTTCAGTAGGTATTAAAACCTGAGCAATAAAATCTTGTAGGTTATTTTGAACAACATAATTGTCCAAATATTCTTTAACCTTCTTTTCCTTACCTCCGATAGCCCTGAGGACATACCAGTGTACTTTTTCTTGGCTCATAATAATAATCCTCCTCTAATAAAGCAATTTATAAATTTGCTCCATTAAATTTCTGAAACCCAAATCCATTGCAAAGATAACGATAGAGATTAGCAGGGAAGCTGTCATAACAACTAATGCACTATTCATTAGATCTTTCCACGTAGGCCATGTAACTTTATTTACAAGTTCGTTATAAGAATCCTTAAAATATGTAATTATCTTCATATTAATTCTTTTTGTTGTACGAATGGTAAGGGTCGAACTTACACAATTTTATTGGACTTACCAACTAAGTCATTCGTAATAAAAATAAATGGTGCCGGACGAATCCGGCATCATTTATGTATATAATAATTACTCAATAATTTCAGTAACCTGACCAGCACCTACAGTACGTCCACCTTCACGGATAGCAAAACGAAGACCAACTGACATAGCAACTGGAGTAATCAACTCAACTGTTACAGATACGTTATCACCAGGCATAACCATTTCAGTTCCTTCTGGCAAAGTAATAATACCTGTTACATCAAGAGTACGTAGATAAAACTGAGGACGATAGTTATTGTGGAAAGGAGTGTGACGACCACCTTCTTCTTTCTTCAATACATAAACCTCTGCTTTAATCTTAGTGTGAGGCTTAACAGAACCTGGCTTAGCAAGGATCATACCACGCTTAATCTCATTCTTATCAACACCACGAAGTAAAAGACCTACGTTGTCACCAGCTTCACCTCTATCAAGGATCTTACGGAACATCTCAACCCCAGTACATACAGTCTTACGACCAGCAGCACCAAGACCAATAAGCTCAAGCTCATCACCAGTATTAACAACACCAGTTTCAATACGACCAGTAGCAACAGTACCACGACCAGTAATAGAGAACACATCCTCAACTGGCATTAGGAAAGTCTTATCAATATCACGAGGAGGAAGTGGAATCCAGTTATCAACCGCATCCATAAGCTCCATAATTTTGTCAACCCACTCTGGCTCACCATTTAGTCCACCAAGAGCTGAACCAAGAATAACAGGAGTGTTGTCACCATCAAATTCGTAAAAATCAAGTAATTCACGAACTTCCATCTCAACTAACTCAAGTAACTCAGCATCGTCAACCATATCAACCTTGTTAAGGAAAACAACGATTCTTGGTACGTTTACCTGACGAGCAAGAAGGATGTGCTCACGAGTTTGAGGCATAGGACCATCAGTACCCGCAACTACAAGAATAGCACCATCCATCTGAGCAGCACCAGTAACCATGTTCTTTACATAATCCGCGTGACCAGGACAGTCAACGTGAGCGTAGTGACGGTTTTCTGTTGAATACTCAACGTGTGCAGTATTAATAGTAATACCTCTTTCTTTTTCCTCTGGCGCATTATCGATTGAAGCGAAATCACGCATTTCAGACAAACCTTTTTCTGCAAGCACTTTAGTAATCGCAGCTGTTAACGTAGTTTTACCGTGGTCAACGTGACCAATAGTACCGATGTTAACGTGCGGCTTGCTTCTATCAAATTTTTCTTTAGCCATAATACCAAATATATTAAAGAATTAACAATTTATTTTATTTTTCTCTCTTGTTTTGAGCCAATGATGGGAATTGAACCCATGACCTCTTCCTTACCAAGGAAACGCTCTACCCCTGAGCTACATCGGCCTTCAAAATAAGCTCAATGCGTTTAAAAACACATATTCACCCAGAAGGCTAACGATTGTTCACACGAGCATTCAAGCCTTTCCTGTTTTCATTACTTAAACCAACCAAAAACATCCGCAATTATATCACGTCTATCTATTTAATCGGTCATAAATCCGTAATGCAAACCAACATTTCAATACATCAATCTGTAATAACACACTTTAATACAGAACAACGATCTCGGAAAATGATTCCGAAATCGGTTCGCAAATGTATACATATTTTATTACTGAACAAAATATTTAGATTTTTTTTTCGCCTTTTTTACGTTGTATACTAAAAGAATAAAAAAAGATAAATCATCAATCACTAAACACAATAATTATTTTGCACGCAATTTTTCTTTATGCTTAGCCAATTGCTTCTTCAATGCATCAATACAATCATCAACAGACTCTTCAAAAGACCCCGATTGTTTCTTAGCAAACAACTCGCCTCCAGTTACATCTACTCTTATCTCTGCGATTTTATTATCTATCTCCGAAACACTTCCTAATTTTAAAAAAACAACAATATTAATAACACCATCAAACTGACCATCCAGTTTTTCAACTTTCTTTGCAACAAATGCCTCTAATCTTTCAGACGCATTAAATCCAACTGCTTGAATGCTTAATTCCATATTTCCTCCTTTTTTAAGCCCTTGGATGAGCTTGTTTATAAACCTGTTTCAATCTTTCAAATGAATTATGGGTATAAACCTCGGTTGAAGTTAAACTTGCATGCCCAAGCAACTCTTTGATAATATTTATATCCGCTCCATTATTTAAAAGATGAGTAGCAAAAGAATGCCTTAATGTATGTGGACTTCTTTGAGCTACTGTAGTAACTAAAGATAAATATTTATTTACAATTCTGTACACAAAAGCAGGGTAAAGTTTACATCCTTTATCATTTTTAAAGATGTACATATCTTCTAACGACGAAAGATTCTCAGAACCAGATTCATTAATATAAGAATTGATTTTACAAATCAGTGAAGGCATTAAAGGAATAACCCTCTGCTTATCTCTTTTACCGTGAACTTTTATCGCATTTTTAACAAAATCAACATCAGAAACACGCAAATTAACAAGCTCAGACAAACGCATACCAGAATTATAGAATAACTCACAAATAAGCAACTCTTTTCTACCAACAATATCATCGGTAAAAAACTGCTGTGAAAAATCAAATAATTTCTGGATCTCTGCCTCGGACAAAAACGAAGGAATACGTTTTGCTTTTTTCTGGAAAATAATTTTATCGACAGGATTTACTTGAACATATCCACGCAGTTTCGCGAATTTATACATTCGTTTTAAAGAAGAGATTTTCCTGTTTATTGATGCAGGCTTATAATTCCGCTCTCTTAAGTAAACAATCCACCGACGGATCATTTTATCATCAACAGTAGATAAACTAAAAAGAGCGAAGTTTCCGGAAGCGAATTCCGAAAACTTCTTAATATCATTAATATAGGCTCTCAGAGTATATTCTGAGCACCTCCTTTCGTACTTTAAATAAGTAATAAACTTTGATAACAACATAGAACAGATACATATTAATCAATTTCTCTAAAATAAAGAAAAATTAATTAAAACTGTACTACTCCTCGATATTGTGTAACTTCTGAATATAGATAGCCTTAAGTCTTTGCTCTCTATTTACAACAGAAGGCTTATGAAATGCTTGACGCTTTCTTAGCTCTTTAACAACACCTGTTTTTTCAAATTTTCTCTTAAACTTCTTAAGACATCTCTCGATGTTCTCGCCTTCTTTAATTGGGATAATAATCATATCTATTCTGTTAAATTGTGAGGCGCAAAAATATTAATTATATTTTATTATTCAAAATTAATAGAAAATAATAGAGTCACTTTTTTACATAAAAATATTCTGAGAAGCGTTCCAACTCTTTTTTCGATAATATTTTAAAATCATAAAGCTCTTGCAAAGAGTCTATGTGCTCCCTCATAGTGCGATACTTAAAAATTGTTTTTGCATTATAACCAGTAACATACGGATGAGAAGCTAATCCTTTAAAATCAATTTCATTAATATTTTTTTTAATTATTATCTGACTGTCGATAAAAAATCTTTTTTCAATTTTTGTATACAAATTACTATCAATTCCATAAACTTCAGTTAACTGCTTAACAGAATAAAACCCGCCAAGTAAATCTCGGTATTTAATAATTCTTTTAGAAAGAACTTCTCCTATTCCATTAACACTTTTCAATTCCTTACTTCCTGATAAGTTAAGTCCAACTATAATCGGTTCTTGATCTAAAAGTATGTTATTTACTTTAACTAAATAAAAACTGTCAGGCAACTCTATAAAAGAAGACATTTTTTTATAAACACACTCATCAACATTATACAGTTTTTTAACGTCGTGTTTACAATTAAACTTCCCCCCAGACTTACGATAATTAATAATGTTTGAAATTATCTTACGTGGAAATCCCATATTAACAAGATCAATTGAGTCAACAGTATTAGGATTAAAAGGCTTTAAAAGCCACTTAATCTCGCTATTCTCTTCTTTATTAAGATATGGAACATAATCCGACATCTGTTGAATAACAATTTCCATAGAATCAGTCTGAGCTATTAATATTGAATCTGGTTTAAAAGCTACCGATTTAAAAAAAACAAAAGCCCCATACCTAAAGGAAATAAAAACTGCCAATAAAACAATCAACAGAACTATTCCAATTCGCTGAGATCGGTTGTATAATATACGATTACTCATTATTTAAATCTTTTAATCTCTCCATTCTTAATCTTCGCAAAATACCTTTTCAAATCTCGCCTAACTTCAGGAACTAAAATAATTAAACCCATAATATTAGGAAATGCCATTCCAAGAATCATGAAGTCAGAAAAATCGACCACTGCCCCTAAACTTGATGATGAACCTACGATTATAAAGAAAAGAAAAATAACATAATAAGTATACTTAATAACATTTGGATTAGCTGTAAACTTTGTAAATATACCACCAAAGAGATAAGAGAAACCTTTCAATCCATAATAAGACCATGAAATCATAGTTGAAAAAGCAAAAAGGAAAATAGCTATTAGTAAAATATAAGGAAACCATGAGAATACACTACCAAATGCTCTAGATGTAAGCTCCGCTCCTTCAAGCCCTACAGCTTTATCGGGAGTATAAAAACCGGTGAAAATAATCACTAAAGCTGTCATAGTACAAATAATTATTGTATCTATAAAAGGCTCCAAAAGTGCTACTATACCTTCGCTTATAGGCTCGTCAGTGATAGCTGCAGAATGAGCAATAGAAGCTGACCCTACTCCAGCTTCGTTAGAAAAGGCTGCACGCTGAAATCCTACAATAAGAACCCCCAACACGCCTCCTTTAAGAGCATCAGGAGCAAAAGCACCATTCCAAATCAGTTTGATAGCATTTCCAGCATTATCAATATTCATGACAATTATTACAATTGCTATAGTAACATAAAGAAAAGCCATGAATGGTACTATCTTTTCTGTAACTCTGGCAATACCTTTAATACCACCAATAATAACAACCCCAACTAAAATAGCTAAAAGTACTCCATAGTATGCTCCGTAATTCTCTAACGACGGGAAAATAGTTGCAAACTGAGAAAATGATTGATTTGCTTGAAACATATTACCTCCACCAAGCGAACCTCCAACAACAAGAATAGCAAAAACAAAAGCTAAAAATTTACCTAACCATCCTAATCCTTTATTAGCAAGAGCTGTACTTAAATAATACATTGGACCACCAGAAACTTCTCCGCTGACATTAATCTTACGATACTTCACACCAAGTGTACACTCAACAAATTTTGATGACATACCAAGAAAACCAGCTAAGATCATCCATAAAGTAGCACCCGGACCTCCTATTGAAATAGCAATTGCAACACCTGCAATATTCCCAAGACCAACCGTAGCCGACAAAGCTGTTGACAAGGCCTGAAAGTGAGAAACTTCTCCTTTATGATCAGGTTTATCGAAACGACCTCTAACAAGATCAATAGCATGCTTAAAACCTCGGATATTTACAAAACCCATACTTATTGTAAAAAGTAAGGCACCAAAAATTAACCAAAATACAACCAAAGGTATTTTCATTATCTTATTAGTGCCATTCGGATGATAAACATAGTTACCATCTACATCTTTAATCTTTGGATCGTAAAAACTTAAACTAGCAAAAATATCGTGCATAATAACACTCTCAATAGCTTTAACAACAGGGGTAAACCCAGAGTTTATTTTCTCATCAATTGACTCTGGTTCAATCATAAATTCTTGAAAAAGCACACTCCCAGCTGCATCAACAATCTTAACAGAATAATTAACTCCTTCGGTTACTCCTGTAATAAGCGATGCAGAATCGGAGGCAAATGGAGCAGACCAATAATATTTATAAGGAGGAATTCCTCCTTGAACAAAAGTTTTTATTTCTCCATTCTTAATTTTACCAGAAGGATTAAGAAGTTCATATTTTAAAGACAATTGAGACAAAGAATCTTTGGCTTGACTCAAATTTGAAATTTGAGATTTTAAGGAAAGACAAAGAACAATAGCTAAAAATAACAATATACATTTTCTCATACTACAAGGGTTTTTAGGGTATTTAATAACAAACTAATCTAAAACAGACTAATTTAATTCTAAATTGTAATAACAAAAAAGCAATATTGCAAATAAATTAGTTTTAACCAAGAATCATAAGAAGATAAAAGTAAAGGCACTAACATCGAATAATGTATAACCTTTTAATTTTTACTAATATCATTTGTGAAAATTATGCTTTATGAAACATACAAAAAAAGAGTATTTTACGTGAGGGGGGTACTCCTGAAGGGGGGGTAACTTATAAAAGCCATGTCATAAATTGAGATGGGCTTTTTTGTTCTTTTAATTTAAAGGCTGTGTAAATTCTCTCGAAGTGCTAAGAAATGGTAAAGCGCGATTAATTGTTAAATAAATAAAACACCAAACTTAAACTATTATAGGGTTAAGATGTATGGTTTATGAATTTATAGATGACATAGCTAAAAGAATAGATATAAAAAAACCGCTCCTTTTTCAAGGAGCGGTTTAAAAAATAATTTAAATCTAATTTATGCAATATCAATTTTATCTTCAAGATATACATCCTGAATAGAATTAAGCAATTCTACTCCTTCATTCATCGGACGTTGGAAAGCTTTTCTACCCGAAATAAGTCCCATTCCACCAGCACGCTTATTAACAACAGCAGTCATAATTGCATCAGATAAATCTGAAGCTCCATTAGAAGCACCACCAGAGTTAATTAAACCCTGACGTCCCATATAACAGTTAGCAATTTGATAACGAGTTAAATCGATAGGGTGATCAGTTGTTAAATCTGTATAAACCTTCTTATGTGTCTTTCCAAAGTTAATAGCATTATATCCGCCGTTTAATTCTGGCATTTTTTGCTTAATAATATCGGCCTGAATAGTAACTCCAAGATGATTTGCTTGAGATGTAATATCGGTAGCAACATGATAATCAATACCATCTTTAACAAAAGAGTTATTACGTAGGTAACACCATAAAATAGTAGCCATTCCAAGTTCGTGGGCTCTCTCGAAAGCTTGAGCAACCTCAATTATTTGACGATTTGAATCTTCAGAACCAAAATAAATAGTAGCTCCTACAGCAGTAGCTCCAAGGTTCCAAGCTTCTTCAACCGAACCAAACATAATTTGTTCAAACTTATTAGGGTAAGTAAGAAGCTCATTATGGTTAAGTTTCACAATAAAAGGGATTTTATGTGCGTACTTTCTAGAGCAAGAAGCCAAAACTCCAAAAGTTGAAGCAACCGCATTACAACCGCCTTCAATAGCTAACTTAATAATGTTCTCTGGATCAAAATAAATAGGGTTTGGCGCAAAAGAGGCTCCTGCTGAATGCTCAATACCTTGATCAACAGGCAATATAGACATATAACCAGAACCTGCTAATCTACCATTATCAAAAAGCTCTTGCATACTCTTCATTACCTGAATAGAGCGATTAGATTGTGAAACGATTCTATCGTTAAAATCTACACCAGGTAAATGAATTAAAGACTTATCGATTGTAGAACATTTGTGATTTAACAAATACTCGGCATCTTTACCAAGCAATTCTACTATTTTATTGTACGACATAATTTGAAATATTAAATGTTCAAGATTTTGTTCAACAAATTTAGGAATATTTATCCGAAAACTATAATTGTTTTATCAACTAAAACGGATATCCTATTCCAAAATGAAATGCCCAATCGTCATAACCAAAACTTCGTTCCTTTAGTATCCACTTAGAAGAAGTTTTGGCAGCAGGATCGCGTAATTTAAATCCAAAATCGGTTCTAATAATAAATAAATTAAGATTTAATCTAAGACCTACACCTGACGAAACAGCAATATCGTTATAAAAGTTGTCAAATTTAAAGACTGCACCTGGACGCTCATCAACTTCTTTAATATCCCAAATATTACCCATGTCAACAAAAAAAGCTCCTTCTAACATTTTAAATATTTTATAACGATACTCTAAATTCATTTCTAACTTAATATCGGCGGTTTGGTCTGGATATTTTATCGACTCATCAAACGAAAACGATCCTGGACCAAGTGTTCTAACTTGCCACCCACGAACTCCTTGCGATCCTCCTCCAAAATATCTCTTCTCGAAAGGTAACGTCTCTGAATTTTGGAAAGGATATCCCACTCCAACAAATAATCGAGTTGCAATTGAATTGTTATCGTCAATAGAAACAATTCGCCTTAAATCGATATCACTCTTAATATACTGCGAATATTGAGTTCCGAAAAGAGTATACTTACCATCGACTTTCTCACTGTTAAACATACTATTAATACCTGTAAGAATATTACCAGCAATCTCTAAATTAAAGTGAAAAAATGTTGACGATGATCGTTTTTGTAAATCCTGATTGTTATACAAAAAAGAGTAACTAGTTAAAGTAATAGAGTGAGGAATATAACTACTTGCCAAATATGGCTGCTGACTTAAAACAGCTGAAAACTCTTCGGTAGTATTAAAAATACCAACCTTATAATACTCTATAGGATTAAATGAGTGAGACACATATTTAGATGGTGACCACATATATCCAAATGCTAAATTAGAAACAGAACGAGTATAACTTGGGCGACGCTGATAATAATAAGAACTAGAGATTTTTGTTTTAGGACTATATCGTCTAATAAATTTCATTGTATTTCCAGGCATCAAAAGTCTTGAAGTAATTAATGAGAGTTCACCACCAAGCTCTAGGGCATTGCTAAAACCAACCGAGCCAATATCCTTAACTCCTTCGAAAGCACCACGGAACTTTAAATTTAAAAGATCGGCACCCCTAAAAATATTTCGATGCTTAAAACTAAAACTTCCAGCCATACCAAATTCTCCGTCAGAATTAGTCCCTTCCATCTCGGCTCTAAACGATATTGGTTTTTTTAAAGTAAGGTAAATATTACATACTAAGGCACCATACTTCTCTTTATCGTTTTGTAATACACCCATTGTTTCAGACGCATCTGAAAATTCAATATTTACATATTTAAAAATACCCAATCGTTGAATTGCATTATGACTTTTCTCGACATTCTGCTCAGAATAAAAATCTCCTTTTTCAAAGAAAATGGTCTGCTCTAAGATCTTTTTATTTACAGGTAATTTTTTAGTATTAATCCAAAAATATGATATATCTGAATAAGAAATCTCTTTAAAATCGTCAAAATAAGTACTGTCGACTAAAGCTTTAGAAGGCTCATAACCAACAAAGAAATTAACACCTCCTATCTTATATTTTCTATGCTTACCTATTACTTGACTACCATCAAGTTGAATATTAATTGGATTAGAAACCAATAATTTAAGATTAACAGACCTGTTTCCAATTGTAGTATCGGCACTAATAGAAATATTATTCTTATTAAATAGATGATATCCATTATTCTGCATCTTGTTCTCCATTAGTTCCATCTGCTCTAATAAAAGATCTTCGTCAAAAATATCACCTTTTGAAAGTAAGAAGCTAGAACTATCAGACAAAATAAAATCCCTAATCTGGGGATCTAAGATCTCATAATCAATTCTATTTAAACGATAAGGAATATTGGGCTTAATAACATAATTAACAACGCCTTTTCTATTTTTAACATAAACAGAATCTGTAACTTCAGCATCAAAATATCCCTTTTTAAATAAAAAAGCTTTTACTTGGCGAGTACTTTTGTCTACAACATTTTTATCTATAACAACAGGTGCTTCTCCAATTTTACGAAGCCATCGGTTAAAGCCATTATCGCTTTTGCCTGACAAATTATATAGAAAAAGATGAAACTTAAAACCTAAAAATCGTTTGTTTGCTTTAGGTCTTACAAAAGACTTTATGCTAGATTTATCGATATCAGTTTTATCAATTACAATACTGTTTCTTCTTAAGAAGACTTGATTATCATCAAGTTTTCTGACAGGAGAACACGAAATCAAAATTAAAAGAAACAGAATGAAGCTGCATTTTATGTATGTATGATAATTTCTCAATTCGTTAAATAAAAATAAATGAACAATAGTCTTTTAATAAAAATAATATCCTATAACTTTGCAATCTATTACAACTTATAAAATGCCAAGTATAAATCAAATCAAAATAATCAATTCCTTAGCAACTAAAAAGCACAGAAACAAACATAATCTGTATGTTGCCGAAGGTGAAAAACTTGTTAGAGAATTACTCTTATACAAAAGTAGTAATCCGCTATGGATTTTTTGCACAAAAGATTTTCTATTAAACGAATTTAACAGAGAAATACTTTCGAAAGTAGAAATTGTAACCTACGACGAGTTAAAAAAAATAAGTTTTGTACAAACGCCTAACAAAGTTGTGGGTATTTTCTATCAAACAGAAAACAATCTTTCCATCGATAATCTAAAAAACGAATTATCGTTGTGTCTTGATACAGTGCAAGACCCAGGTAATATGGGAACTATTATTAGAATAGCCGACTGGTTTGGTATAAAAAATATTATTTGCTCAAAAGAGACTGCCGATATATATAATCCAAAAGTTGTACAAGCAACAATGGGAGCAATAACAAGGGTAAATGTTTTTTACACTGATCTATTAGATTTTATTCCCAATTACTTAGAGTCGACCAATAATCCAGTGTATGGTACTTTCCTGGATGGGGAAAATATCTATACAAAAAAGCTATTAAACAGAGGATTAATAATTATGGGAAATGAAGGAAATGGAATTAGTACCGAAATAGAGAAATTAGTCTCTGATAAACTTTTAATTCCATCTTTTTCAACTAACCAAGAAAAAAGCGAGTCGCTAAACGTGGGGATAGCGACCGGCATAATATGTTCTGAATTTAAAAAGAATTCTTCCTTTTAATATATTATTGAACTATAATTAAAACATTTTCTAATTCATTGTTCACATCCATAACTGGCGAATAAGTAGACTTTACAGGAGCATTAATATTGTTAGCTATAACAATTTCGTCTCGAGTAACGAGAATTCCCTTTTGCATCTCTTCCCACAAATCGTTATTATTAATTGATCCGTTGGCAGGTCTTACTACACTTGAGTAATGCATTCCTTTAAATGTCTCTTCTTGGGAATTTAATGTTCTAATATAATTATCATTAATAGAAACTATATCTCCTCTATCGTCGAGTTTTACAACACTTACAGCCTTATTAATACTATCTAAAATACTATTAACCTCAGTCTCTTTTCTATAAGACTCTTCTTGAGTTGCCTGAAGTTCTTCCATATTCTGACGCATCTCTTCTTCTTGGGCAGCAAGTTCTTCCGATTGTATTTTTGACTGCTCTAATAATTGCTGAGTAACATCATTCCTTTTTACATTAGCCATTGTAACAGCAATACTTTCGGCAAGTTTTTCCATAAACTCAATCTCGAAATCTTGAAACTCTCTCAACGATGCTAACTCCATAATTCCAAAAAGATCCTTCTCAACCAATAACGGAATAATAACAATACTACTCGGAGCAGAATCACCCAATCCGGAAGTAATATTTGCATAATTTTCAGGTATCTCGGTTAAGTAAATAGTCTCTTTTTCAAGAGCGCAAGTACCAACCAACCCTTCGCCAATAAAAATCTGTTTTTCTAAAAATTTACGACGAGAATATGCGTATGACGACTCTAAGTTTAATACAATATTATCTTTATCAGAATCGTCATAAATAAACATTCCTCCTTGGTTAGCACCGATATACTCAACCAAATTACTTACAATCTTATAACCAAGCTCTTTCTGGGATAAATTCTCACGAAGAATATCACTAAACTTAGCAATTCCTGTATTTATCCAATCGCGACGCTGCTCAATCTCTTTATTTTTCTTCTCTGCTTCTTCTGCCTTTATCAAACTATCACGCATTTTTACTAAAGAATTCCCAAGAACATCGTCTTCACTAAGAGTATAAAATTCAGATGTGTAATTGTGATTTGATAATTCTTCAGCAAAATTAGCATTGTTAGTAATTCCATCTATTACTTTATTTAAAGAAGCTGAAACCTCTCCAAATTCATTACTATACAAATACTGCGACTTATCAACAATTTTACCTTTAGCAATTTCAACCATTTTAAAATTAAAATCACTTAATGGTTTTAGTAAAGCTAATGAAAGGCGGTACAAAAAAATCATTGAAAAGAGCAACATAATCAATGCTAATGCAATAATAATAAGCTTGTTTTGTTGCAAATCAGCATAAAGAGCTTTACTATCAAATTTAACAACTAGAAAAGCATCATATACAGGAACATACTCAAAATACTCAACATTATTTGTTCCATCTGAATAATTAAACTTTCCAAATCGATCATTAAGCCTTTTCGTGTGCTCGATAGAGCCAAACTGAGATGAACCTTCAATAACATTATCAATAAGCACTTCTCCTGATGACGACACTAACGAAGTAGTACCTGTATTAGAAAAAACCTCTATCGATAATGCTGTTTTCAACATATCATGATCTCTGTCAGTAAAACCATTTCCTGTTTCACCTTCTACAACATTAATAAGATTCTTTACTAACTGAAAATGATGGTCAATAACCTCATCTGTACTTTTTTCAATTCTATCTGATTGCAATGAAGAAATCGTAAGTGCAACAATACCAACTATAGATATCTGAATTATTGCAAAAACAATAATAGCACTTACGCTAACCTTTCTGTTTCTAAAAAAGTCAGCCAAATTAAAAGTTAATTTCATTAAAATGTAAATGGTTAATTAATCAATAAATAGCGTCCAAATATAAACCAATTAACCAATAACATTAACAAGATCTTACAAATTATTTACACAAATTTCACCATCCATAGCTGCAGATACTATTCCTCCTGCATAACCAGCACCTTCACCACAGGGATAAAGATTCTTTATAACAATATGTTGATAATTATCTTTATTTCTTGGAATCCGAACAGGAGAAGAGGTACGCGACTCAACACCCAAAATTACAGCCTGATTAGTAATGAATCCTTTCATTTTAGCATCGAAACTCACAAATCCTTTCTGCAAAGATTTTAAAATAAATTTTGGCATCCATTCTGCAAAATTGGAACTCTTCACCCCAGGGAAATATGAATTATCAGGAATAGAAGACGATTTCTTCGATTCAACAAAATCTTTAAGACATTGTGCAGGTGCGGTAAACTTTTCGCCTCCATTTTCAAACGCCAACTCCTCAAAATATTGTTGATATTTTAATCCAGCCAACTCTCCATATTCTGAAAATTGTGCAACATCCTCTTTTTTTATCTCAACGGCAATTCCCGAATTAGCGTATGGGCTGCCACGATGCGATGGCGACATTCCGTTAACAACCATTTCATTCTGATTAGTTGAAGCAGGAACAATAAATCCACCAGGACACATACAAAACGAGTAAACACCACGGCCATCAATCTGCGATACTAATGAATACGCAGCAGCTGGCAAATAAGGTCCACGATTCTTAGAATGATATTGAATTGAATCAATAAGCAACTGAGGATGCTCTACCCTCACTCCCATTGCAAAGTTTTTAAATTCTAAGGTAACATTGGCTTCATTAAGGAAATAATAAACATCGCGAGCAGAATGACCTGTCGCTAAAATTACTGCTTTCCCAAAATGCTCTTTATTATTATCAATAACTACACCTTTACATTCATTATTATCAATTATTAACGATGTTACTTTCGATGAAAAATGAACCTCGCCTCCACTGTTGATAATGGTGTTTCTAATATTAGCAATTATTGTAGGAAGCTTGTCTGTTCCAATATGTGGATGAGCCTCATAAGTAATCTCTTGTGAAGCACCATGTTGAACAAAAATATTAAGTATACGATCTACATCGCCACGTTTTTTAGAACGCGTATATAGTTTACCATCTGAAAAAGCGCCTGCACCACCCTCTCCAAAAGCATAATTAGAATTCTCATCTAGAATATGATTTCTGTTTAGCTGTGCTAAATCGCGTTTACGATCAGATACATTTTTACCACGTTCAAATAATATTGGCTTATATCCAAGCTCTATAAGACGTAAAGCAGCAAACAACCCAGCAGGGCCAGCACCAACAACTATTACAGCAGGCTTGTCGGATACATTCTGATATTCAATAAATGTACTCTCTAACAAAGGCGGCTCTTCGTTTACAAAAACTCGAACAGCCATATTTATTTTCACCTGTCGCTTACGAGCATCGATACTCTTACGAAGTATACGAATACTCTTTACATCAGATGGTTTAACACTAAGTTTATTACATATAATCCCCTTATAAAGCTCTTCGGTAGCAGCCTCTCTAGGTGTAAGAACTAAATTTAAGTCCTTTTGCATATTTTATATTTTTAAAGGAGAAATAATCTATTCGAAATGGAAAGACAATTTAAAACCGTATGTCGACATTCGCTGAATTGCATCAACAAATACCTCTGTATTAACATCTGGGTCGGTAATTACATCATCAGACAATATATTCATTAAGCCACCATAAAATTTCAACTCAGTAGAGAATTTAAAATATGGCAAAAAATAATCTATACCAACGCCAATATCGTAACCTAAATCAAAGTTTTTCAGACGAAGATAAATACCTTCGTCACGATTTAACTCTTTATAAGCAGCCAAATCGAGCATAGGAACAGCACCAAAAACAACGTATGGCAAATAGTTATTTATGCGTCGTCCTTTATATTTTATCAGAAGAGGAAACTCAAGAAAAGTCGACTCAAATTTCATATCGGCACTTACCTTATTAGCGTCGTTAACATAAATTTCATTTTTCTGATCATAAAAAACAACTCTTCGCTCAATAAACGATACTGTTGGTAAAAATCGCAAACTAACACCTTTCATTAACCGCAAATCGGTAACAATACCAACATGAAAACCAGCAGGATTACTTGGCATATCTGCAAATATTTTTACATCGGAAGCATTACGCTTGAAGTTAAAACCAACTGTATTTAACCCTAAAGTAAAACCAAAATGCAAACTTTTTTTTGTCTCGTAATTAGGTTTAAACTGAGGTATTTCTCGTTGTCCAAACAATGAACACGAAAGCAAAAGAATGGCTAAAACAAGTATTGTCTTTTTCAAAGTTGTTATTTTTGGTTTCTATTATTTAACAACGCAATATATAACGTT
>JAFGOQ010000103.1 GCA_016926405.1 Bacteroidales bacterium | reverse complement strand
ACGCGAATAATTTTCTATTCCCGAACAATAACCAAGTTCGCGAATCATCTCTAAATCAAACTCTGTTCTATCTAAAAGACGCTTAGCCTCTAAATGTTTACCTATACTTTTTAAGTATTCAACTTGCTCTACTAAATCGTCTTGAATTAATTTTATTGCACTATTTATACGCTCTTTTGTGGTAACAAAAATATTTGCAGGATGAATAGATACCTCATCTGGAACATAAACATCTTGACCAGTAATTGGGTTATAAGATTTAATTTCTTCAACCTCGTTATCCCAAAAAACTATGCGATACACCATATCGGAGTATGCTAAATAAATATCAACAGTATCGCCTTTTACACGAAAACTCCCTCTAACAAACTCAGCCTCCGATCGGAAATACATTGCATCTACAAGCTGACGCAAAAAATGATCGCGATTAAGCAACTGACCACGTTTAACCTCAACTTTTGTTTTATTAAAATCTTCGGGATTCCCAATACCGTATAAACACGAAACAGAAGAGACAACAATAATATCGCGTCTACCAGACAGAAGTGATGATGTTGTTGACAGTCGAAGCTTTTCAATCTCGTCGTTTATCTGTAAGTCTTTCTCTATATAAGTATTAGAAACAGGAATAAAAGCCTCTGGTTGATAATAATCGTAATACGAAACAAAATACTCGACAGCATTATCAGGAAAAAAATTCTTAAACTCATTATACAACTGTGCAGCAAGAGTTTTATTATGACTAAGAACAAGAACAGGTCTGTCTATTTGTTCAATAACATTAGCTACTGTAAAAGTTTTTCCCGATCCTGTAACGCCTAACAATGTTTGCGATGCCAGACCATTTTCTATTCCAGAAACCAATTTTTCGATTGCCTGAGGCTGATCGCCTGTTGGTTTAAAAGGTGATATTAATTTGAAACTCATCTATAAATGATATTTGAGACAAATATCGCAATTACATTGATTACAATGATAAATCTCACATATAAAACAATAAAAAAACAACATAATTAAGCAACTTTTTGCTTTCTTACGTTTAAATTCACACTCATACAAACAACAGCCTATATAACAATGCATATAAAAAGAAAGAACATCTCTAAAATATTTAAGATGCTATTCTTAAAAATAGGAATAACTCTATTTTCATTCTTTATAATATTAATTGTTGCAATAGAGCTTATTGAGCTATCAGAAGATAAAAAGACAGAAAAAGAATTAATTCTTGAGACACAAAAAAAATCAATAAAATCGGATGTTGAATCTGTAATACAATATCTAGATATATTAGATCATACTTCTTCATTAGAACTTGACAAGGAATTAAAAAATAGTATGAATAATGCAATTCAAATTGCATCGGAAATATACAGAGAACTAAAGTCAAAAAATTACCCAGACCATTTAATTCAAGAAAACATTAAAGAAGCCATTAGGCCATTAAGATATCTCGATAAAAGAGCATCTATCTTTATATTATCATCAAATGCAACTTATGCAATGCACCCTATTCATTCCGAATGGGAGAAGATAAAAGATATTCAAAGTATAACAGGTATAAGTAAAGAAGAGGTTGATACTTTAATAACCAAAACAAAATTTTCGGGAGACAATTTTTACACATATCAATGGAATGCTAAAGAAAACTCTAAAAATAAAAAGGAGTTTAAACGTGTGTATGGTAAATATTTCGAACCGTATAATTGGATCTTTATAATTTGTGATAATACCGATGATTACAAAAAAAAGATTTTACACGAAGCTATAGGATGGATAAAAAAGTCGTTTGATGATAACAAGGATATGTTATTTATTAACAACTTAAATGGCGAAGCTATTGTAATAAAATCGGCAACACTAAAGCCTGGCGATAATATTAAACAATTTGCCGATCCAAACGGATTAAAAATATTTGAACAGGAATATAAAATAGCAACCGAAACAAACGGCGACTTCCTTACATATAATTGGTTAGAGAAAAATGGGCAATGGGTCCCTAAAATTGCATATATAAAAGGATATCCCAAATGGAATTGGATGATAGGATCGTCATCAAGTAGAGAATCATCTATTAAGGATTTAGAATTGTTCGAAAAGTCTTCAATAAAAAATTCACTAGCAAAGGTTTCGGTAATAATTGTACTAATAGCCTTTATTTTTGCAGCCTTCATATTATTTATTAAGCGAATTGACAACCGAATAACAAATAATTTTAAACGTTTCTCGAACCTTCTGAAATTGTCAATAGATAATAACAAAACAATATCAAACGAGGCCTTTGATATCGATGAAATTCAATCGATAACAAATTCAACAAATAAGATTCTTGAAAACCACAACAAGACAACAAAACTATTAAACGATAGCGAAAAACGATTAAACATAATTATCGATAACGCTCCTATTCTTATTCAAGGTTACGACAAAAATTTAAATGTTGTCTATTGGAATAAAGAGACAGAAAAAGCAACCCTTTTAACAAAGGAAAATACTATTGGTAAAAAAACTCCAATAGAGTCAATTTATGAGGGTAAAATGGCAAAGATTATAATAGAAAATATGTTTAACGAGCTTAATAATTTTTCGCTATTCGAAATACCTTTATTAAACGGAAACACTAAACATCAGTATTGGGCTTCGTTTAAAACATCAGAAAATTTAATTATTTGGATTGGTTATGATGTTACAGATATAGTTGAGAGGAAGTTAAAAACAAAAGAAGATGAATTATTTCTGAACACAATTCTCGACAATATTCCAATTCCAGTTTTCTATAAAGATACCAATAGTATATATCTAGGCGCTAATAAAGAGTTTTGCAAGATTAATGCTACTTCAAAAGAAAGCATTATTGGTAAAAACGTTTTTGAGATAGCACCTCCTGACTTGGCAATGGTTTACAAAGCAAAAGATGACGATTTCTTTAAGAAAAAAGAGATTCAGATTTACGAGAGTAAATTCATTAATCTATATGAGAAAAAAGATAAGGTATATAACTTTCATAAAGCTCCTTTATTCGACTCGAAAGGAGAGTTAAAGGGTTTAATTGGTGCAATGACCGATATTACCGAAAAAGTAGAATACGAGGAAAAGATTAAAAACTACCAATCGGAATTAGCAATATCAAACAATACCAAAGACAAATTTTTTAAAATTATAGCACGCGATTTAAAAACACCGTTTGAAACATTTATAAAATTTACAGAGCTACTATCGGGTAGCATCGCTAAACAAGACAAGGCTAAATCCATTGCGTATGCGTCAATAATGCGATCGTCATCGTATAGTGGCTTTCAATTATTAAGTAATCTGCTAGAATGGTCGCGTTCGCAAACAGGAACATTAAACACCAATATTAAGCCCAATAACCTTTTACCAATCTTAACAGAGATTATTCAGAAGTACAAAACAGATTTAACAGAGAAAAACTTAAATATTACTCATAACCTTTCAGCAGACTCTGTAGCAATTATTGATGCTCATATGATTACAATTGTACTATCAAACTTAATTTCAAACGCCATAAAATACTCGAATGTAGAAGGCTCAATAGAAGTAAACTTCGAATCAGACAACATAAATTCATTAATTACTGTAATAGATTACGGCGTAGGAATAGAACCACAGAATATTAATAAATTATTTAAAATTGAAGAGTCGTACTCAACCCTAGGAACAAAAGGAGAAAAAGGTACAGGTCTTGGATTAATACTATCGCAAGAATTTATAAAAAAACACAACGGAGATATTTGGTGTGAGAGTATTGTAAATAATAAAACTACATTTTTTGTTAGAATCCCTAACCTATAATCAGCATGATAAATAATAAAAAAGAAAATATAACCTCTCTTTTTAATAAGCTTTTCACAAAAATAATATTTGTGATAATACTCTCTATTGTATTGGTATTAGTGATTTCCGAAATATTTGAATACAATCAGAGGATAGAACAAAAAAGCCAATCGCACGAAAAACTACGCAGAGAAACCACAAAGAAAGAGGTACAAAAAACCATCTCTCACTTTAAATATATTAACGAAACTTATCACGATAAATTAGACCAACGATTAAAAGAAGAGATAGATAATATCTATAAAACAATTACCAACATATATAACATAAACAAAGACAAATTATCAAAGAAAGAGATACAGGATATTATAAGAGAGTCGTTACGTAACATTCGTACTTTCGATGGAAGAGGTTACATTTTTTGTCTAGACATGAGTGGTAATACAGTATTACATCCTATTACACCAGAGTATGAAGGGAAAAGCATGCTTAACTTACAGGATATTGACGGACGATATATAATAAAAGAAGAGATAGAATTAATGAAAGCATCTAATACTACTTTTTTAGAATATTCGTGGTCCAAGCCTGGCGATCCTAATAATAGAGCATATAAGAAAAAAGCATATTTAAGAAAATTTGAACCATACAACTGGTATTTTGGTATGGGCGAATATGAAACAGAATTTCTGAAAGATCTACAGATAGAAGCTCTTAAATGGATTCAAGATTTAAACAATCGGGGAATACTTCATGTATTCATTAACTCGTTTAATGGTATTGCGGTGCAAACATCTGACCCCAAATTACATAATGGCGATACTATACTAAACTTAACCGACCCCGTTGACGGTGCAAATATTTTTAAAAAAGAGAAAATTGCAGGAAGTAAACCAGATGGCGATTTTATTACGTTTAACAATAAAAACAATGAATCTAATGATAGTTACCAAACTCTATTATATCTAAAAAATTTCGATGAATGGGGATGGACAGTTGGGGCCTGGTCTAATATTGTGCCCTTTGAGAGATTAAAAAAGACTCAGCAAAAACAACTAAGCAAGAATATCAGCATATACATAATACTAACTCTGTTAATAGTTGTTATTATAATCCTTATAGTTAAATATTATATTAATAGAGTAAACAAGGTTATAAAAAACAATTTTAATGCCTACAACTCATTTGTATCGCAATCTATTAACAACACCGAAGTTGATAAAAAAAGGAACTACTCATTAACCGAGATTTATGAACTTGCCAATTCAACTAGCAATATTCTACAAAACAATTTCAATAATATTGAACGAGTAAAACTAAATAAGAAAAACTCTGAACTTATACTTAAAAAAGCTCCTGTTATTTTTATTACACTCGATTATAATAATAAGCTTACATCGTACAACGACAAATTTCTATCTGTTTTTAACCTTAAGGAAGATGAAATTAATACACATTTAAAGATAAGTGATATTTTAAAACCAAAGGTGGTTCAAGAATCCATCGATGCTTTAGAAGAGATGAAAGGCTATTCACAAGAAATTCATCTAAAATTAATTAATAACGAAGAGTTATTTATATCGTTCACTAATATAAAAATATCAGAAAACGAAACTATTTGGATTGGAAAGGATATTACAGAATTACACGAAATTGAAGCAGAAATATTAGAAAATAAAAATCTAATTAACTCACTTATTAACTCTATTCCTATACCAATATTTTACAAAGACACTAATCTAAGATACATTGGTTGCAATAAATGTTTTTCGGAGTTAACAAACAAAGAACCTGTTGATATAATAGGTAAACTAGCAAAAGAGTGTTTCCCCGAATCACTAAGTTCTAGATACACCGAAAAGGATAATTACATTCTTAACAACCAAACACCTTTAGTATACGACGCCCGACTTGGAGCAACCGAAGAGACAGATAAAACATACACCTTTTACAAAGCTCCATTTTATAATTTAAAAGGCCAATTATTAGGAATTATTGGTGCTATGTTAGATGTTACCGAACGTAATAAACGACAAGAAGAGATTAAGAAAGTGGCTTCAACCCTTGAACAGATAAATAAGACTAAAGACAAGTTTTTCTCGATAATTGCACACGATTTAAAAAACCCATTCAATACTTTAATAGGTTTTAGCGAACTTTTAATAATGTCGTTAAATAAAGAAAACTTCGATAAGTCTGATAACTACACTAATATTATGAAAGAATCGGCCAAACAAGGGCTGGCACTTCTAAGTAATCTATTAGAGTGGTCAAAAACCAAAACAGGCGAAATACAATACACACCAAACAACACAAATATTAACGAATTACTTAATGATATCTACCAACTTTTAATAGGAACGGCTGAATCAAAAGAAATTAGTATTTCATTAAAATCATCAATTACTAAAGAGATTGCTCTAGATGCTAATATGATTAAAACAGTTATTAGAAATCTGGTAACTAATGCCATTAAGTTTACTCCTGCAAAAGGAACAATCACTATTTCAGCTGTAGAAGAAGAAAACAACCTTCTATTCTCTGTTTCCGACAACGGAATTGGTATGTCGCAAGAGAATGTGAATAAACTTTTTAAAATAGATGAGAGTTTCTCGACTGTTGGAACAAACAAAGAGAAAGGAACAGGTCTTGGATTAATTCTATGTCACGAATTTATTGAAAAACACAACGGTAAAATATGGGCAGAAAGCGAATTAAATGAAGGAACAACTTTCTATTTTACTATTCCCTATTAATACTGCTCTGTTTAAAAAAAAATCTAAAACCTTATTTCGAAAGTGATCTTAAATAATTGGCTTTAATGTTATCTATTTAATAATAACATTAAAGCCTTTTAATTTCGTAGAGTAAAATATAGCAATAAGATAAAGTTATATGCTATTCATTTTTAACACCAAGAGACTTTTCGCATTAATATTTTCTGCTTTTTTTGTCTTAGGTAGAAAAATATGCTATTAGAAAGCATCATTTTTGTCTTAGGTAGCAATATTTGCTATTAGAAGGTGTTCCAGACCTCTTAGGCTCACTGCCAGACCTCTTAGGTAGATAAATTTTCTCTTAGACTCACTAATTTATCTCTTAGGTAGAAAAATTTTCTTCTTAGAGAGCTTAAACCATCTCTTAGACGAAATATTTTTCTCTTAGAAGGTATTGTTTATCTCTTTGGCGAAAAATATTATTACTAAGACCAATATTTTTTAATAAAAGCCCGAGTTGCTATTTCGCAAACTCAGTCATTAAACTTAAAATGTTACAATAACTAAACAACAACATCTAAGCTCAAATAACAAAGTAGTAATAACTAAATAATATTCTTACCAAAATATTTCATAAACTGTTGGCGCTCATATACACCCGGGTTTTCTTTCGACATGTACGATAATTTCCCTTTAAAATCGCCTATTGATGTATAATGTTTACCCATCATCCACTTCTCTAAAAACTTTATCATTGCAGTAATTGAAGAGAATCCATGTTGATAAAGAACCGATGTTATTTGAATTGCAGAAGCGCCCGCTAAAATAGCCTTAACAACAGCCTCGCCATCGTGAATGCCTGTCGATGCACAAAAATCGCAATTAATACGATTGTGTAATAAACCAATCCATCGTAACGAGGCAGCAATTTCTTGCTCTGTTGAAAACACAAACGAAGGTTTTACAACCATTTTATCGATATCGAAATCTGGACTAAAAAAGCGGTTAAAAAGAACTAAGCCATCGGCTCCTGAGTTTGCCAAACCTTTAACTACAGAATACAACGAAGTAAACTGATTTGTTATTTTAACTGCCACAGGAATATCAACACTCTGTTTTACCTTACTAGTAATTTTAAAATACAGCTCCTCTATATCTGTAGAGCTTAATTTTTCGTCGGATGGCGAGATAAACAAATTTAACTCTATTGCATCGGCACCAGCCTTTGCAAACTCTTTAGCAAAGGCTACCCATTCAATGGAGTACGAACAGTTAATACTAGCAATAACAGGTATCGACAGGTATTTTTTGGCCTTGGTAATTAAACGTGTAAACTTATCAAGCTTCTCTTTTCTAATATTAACATCTAAATAGTCGAGTTGCTCGGCACGCGAATTATAAGGATCGTCTTCCGATAAAAAATCGGAGTGTTCAAGATGTATTTCCTCTTCGAAAATAGATTTCAAAACAACAGCGGCAGCACCTGCGGCCTCAAAATTAATCAGATTATCGATATTAAAACTTAGCCCCGAAGAACCCACTATTATTGGATTTTTCAAATGCAATCCCATGTATGTTGTTTCTAATAAATTCATTGTTAATTGAGTTAATTAGTTACTTAGCGATTTATATCTGACACTCCTTTTCCAATATACTACAACCATTAATAAACAATGGCTCCAACTGATTTGTAGAAAAAGTGAATTTATACTTATGATCTTTTCCATTGCTATTTTCCATAAAACTAAAAATTTCATCACGCACCTCCGATAACGAAATATTTGCCTTAACCTTTAATAGCAATAAAATATCGTTTATCTGTTGCCACGACGATCGCTCAATATCCAAATTAATTGCCGCATCAAACTGCTTTACATTTCTGCTAGAGTCGGTATACGCACCTCCTGTTTGATAACTCCACGATGCTGGAAGAATAATATCGGCTGCAGCAGCCGTTTCGCTCATAAACAGATCGTGCACAACAACAAATTCGGCCGATTGAATCCATTTTTTTGACTGCTCCTTATCTTTTGCCGTACCAATAGGATCTTCACCAAAAATAAAAAGATTCTTAAGCAAACCCATTTTTAGCAGCGACTCCATATCGGGTAAATTGGGCTTAAACACTGGTATTCCCCACTTCAACACAGCCTTCTCGGCAAAACGTTTGTCGTCTATTGCTACACCTGCAACACCAAAATATGGAGAAACACCCATATCAAAAAGACCTTGAGCATTACACTTCTCTTTTAAACAAACAATACCACTACTCTCCTTACCCAGCTTTCCTGTTATTAAAGCCAAATTAATAAGCTCTTTAGCAGTAGCTATGTTTAAATCTTTCTCGGCAAAAAATAGAATTGATTTTTCACTTAGGTTATATTCATTTGCAAATTGAATAATATAATCTTCGCTAATGCCAGCCTTTGCAACCAACTCATTAAACGACAACTCTAACAAAGCCGTTTTGTATTTATCAAAACCTGAAGTTCTATCGTTTATAAACATTCTATTAAACTTATTATTCGAAATCAGATAAAAGTTTACGGCTCTAATAAAATGCAAATACGATTTAATTTTTACAACAGAATTACATTTTCGTTCCTGCAATAGAATATCTCTTTCAGAAACCAAGGTAACTTTAGCATTATTACTCTTTTTAGCAATATTCACATTAAAGCCAACAATCTGGTTATAGTTAGTTAAATTGGTTCCCAACAGATATATGTTATTTGCAAAGGCAATCTGCTTAAAAGGAACATTTGCAATGCAATTATCTTTCCTTTCTTTTTCGGTATTCAAATAATAGAAACTACTAACATTATTGGTCTTTGCACCTGCTCTGGCAAACTTCTGAACAAGATACTGCTCCTCGTTTGTTAACCCACCACCAGCAAAAAAGCCATTCTCGTTTGGACGAACATGTTTAATTTTCTCGACAATTATTTTGTACGCCTCATCAAACGAAATAGGAATAAACTCATCGCCTATGCGCTTTAAAGGTGTTTTAATTCTACTATTATTTAAAACTCTGTAACCAAACTTACCTAGCTTACACAAATTACCATCGGTGTTCGACATGCCATTAACACCACTAGACTTAACAACAAATTGGTTAATATGGTGCAATTCTAATTCGCATCCAACACCACAATATTGGCAAATAACCTTCGCCTTTTCTGTTTTTACTGGACCTGGCTTAAATGTAACATTCTCGGTAATTGCACCCGTAGGACAAGTTGAAATACACAATCCACAGCTCTCGCAGTTTGTCTCAACAAGCGATTTTTTCATGCTTGGCGCTACAACCGATTTAAAACCTCTATATACTAAACCTAAAGCATTAGCACCAACAACCTCGTCACAAATTCTAATACATCGGCTACACAGGATACATTTATTGTTATCAATCTCAATTAACGGATGCGAAAAATCAATATCGCTACGCAGATAATCGCCTGCAAAACGCTTTTGATCTACTCCGTACTCCGACGAATAGTCTTTTAAATCGCAGTTAAAAACCTCTGTACATCCACATTCTAAACATCTATTAGTCTCTTCTAAAACCTTCTCTTGACTATCGTAACCTAGCTCAACCTCGTTAAAATTTAATCGCTGTTGTGGATCAAGAACAGCCATCTCATAACGCATTTTACGAGCATATTTACCAATAATATCGCCTTTAATTTTATCGGTAAAATTCGTTTTTTTACTTACAAAGTCTTTTTCAATAGGCTTTATCTCTTCTCCCATTAAAAACTGATGACAGCTAGTTGCGGCAACTTTAGCCTGAGCAATAGCTTCAATAATTGTTGCCGGACCAGTAACACCATCACCAGCAGCAAAAACCGATTCAACATCGGTTTGTAATGTTTTAGAATTGGCATTTATATTACCCCACCTATCGGGCTTTAGCTGTCCATTCTTCGAATTTTTATTTACATCATCAATAAAGTTAATATCAGTTTTCTGACCAATGGCAGCCAAACAGAAATCAACCTCTAAATCATATTCCGAACCCTCTATAGGCACAGGGCGTCTACGTCCCGATGCATCGGGTTCACCCAATTCCATTTTTATAAGCGTTAAAGATTTTAATTTAACTTTCTCGTCGGCATTAACTTTAACAGGATTTGTCAACAAAAGATACTCAACACCTTCTAGTTTCGACTCGTGAATTTCTATAGGGTTAGCAGGCATTTCGGCTTCGGTTCGACGGTAAACAACATACGTCTTTTTGGCTCCACAGCGTTGCGATGTTCGGCAGCAATCCATTGCAGTATTTCCTCCACCAACAACCACAACAGTTTTTCCAGTGAAATCGGCGGGTTTACCTGTAACTTCCATATTGCGTAAAAAATCTACCCCCGAAAATACATTTTCGGCCTCTTCACCATCAACACCCAAAAGAGTCCCCTTTTGCGATCCAATAGTAAGAATTGTTGAATGATAATCGACAGACAAATCTTTATACGACAAATTTTCACCCAAAGTCATATTATAAAATATATTTACTCCTATATCGGTAATAGTTTTAACCTCGCTGTCTAATAAATTATTTGGTAACCTATACTGGGGAATACCATATCGTAGCCAACCCCCAGCATATGGTTTCGACTCGAAAATATCAACCTGATGGCCTTTTTGTTGCAAAAAATAGGCAGCAGATAAACCTCCAGGACCAGCACCAACTATAGCTACTTTCTTTCCTGTTGATGGTGCAATATTAGGAGTAAATCTGTTATTAGAGTTAAGATCGAAATCGGCAGCATATCGCTTTAAATAATCTATTCCTACAGCAGCATTTTCATCCATTAAATTACGACGACAAGCCACCTCGCAAGGACGCACACACACACGTCCGCATATTGCTGGCAGAGGATTTACCTCTTTAATAAGTTCAATTGCCTTAGAATACATTTTCTTTTCGATAAGCGAAATATACCCCTGTACATCAACACCAGCAGGACAAGTCTGCTTGCAAGGAGCTTCACAGTCGGCATAATGGTTGCTTAGCAGAAGATCTAAAGCTGTCTTTCGCGATTCTCGCACCTTCTGATTATTGGTTTCAATAATCATATTATCGGCAACCTTTGTTGAACACGAAGGCTGTAAATTATTATTTCCATTAATCTGTACAACACAAACAAAACACGACGAATAGGGCTTCAATCGCGGATCGTGACAGAGTGTTGGTATTTTTATTCCAAGCCTATTGGCAACATCCAAAATTGTATCTTCTGATGAAGCTATAATATGATGGCCATCAATAGTTACTTTTACAGTTGATATTTTGTTCATGGTAATTAGGGTTTATCATTAAAGCAATTGAATAGCATCGAACTTACATTTCGAAAAACATATACCACATTTTATGCAGTCGTTTTGGCGAATAAAATGGATCTTTTTAGGCTCTCCATCTATAGCATTCGAAGGGCAGTTACGCGCACATACAGTGCAACCAATACATTTATCTTTATCTACTATATATGTTAAAAGTGGTCGACACGATTTTGCAGGACACTTTTTTGAATGGATATGAGCCTCGTACTCGTCGCGGAAATACCTAATTGTTGATAAAACAGGATTAGGAGCAGTTTGTCCCAACCCACAAAGACTAGACTCTTTAATTTGCTGACCTAAGGTTTGAAGAGTATCAATATCATCGTCCTTACCTTGACCATTGGTAATTCTCTCTAGAATCTCAAGCATTCGTTTAGTACCAATTCTACAGAAAGTACATTTACCACACGACTCTTTATAAGTAAAATCGAGAAAAAAACGAGCAACATCAACCATACATGTAGTCTCGTCCATAATTACCATTCCTCCCGATCCCATAATAGCACCAGTTTTATTTACCGAATCGTAATCAACAATTGTATCACCCAAATGAGCAGGAATACAACCACCCGAAGGACCGCCTAGCTGAACACCTTTAAACTTTTTATCTCCTTTTATTCCTCCACCAAGCTTATAAATAATATCGTTAATGGTAATTCCCATTGGCACTTCAACCAATCCACCATTTTTTATCTTTCCTGTAAGAGCAAACACTTTAGTACCCTTACTATTTTCTGTACCAAGTTTAGCATATTCGCTGGCACCATTTCTAATAATAACAGGGATATTTGCCCAAGTCTCTACATTATTAATATTCGTAGGTTTTCTCCACAAACCCGACTCTGCAGGAAACGGAGGACGCTTTCGAGGCATTCCACGCTCTCCTTCTACCGAGGCAATAAGAGCAGTTTCTTCGCCACAGACAAAAGCACCAGCACCCTCTTTTAAATAAATATCAAAATTAAAACCATTAATACCTGCTATATTTTCTCCTAAAAACCCAATCTTGCGGGCTTGGCTTAAAGCTATATTTAATCGCTTAATGGCAAGAGGATATTCGGCTCTACAATATATAACTCCGTGATTTGCACCAATAGCATAGGCGCCTATTATCATTCCCTCAATTACCGAGTGAGGATCGCCCTCAAGCAACGACCTATCCATAAAAGCACCTGGATCGCCCTCGTCGGCATTGCAAATAATATATTTATCGTCCGATTTATTATTATGGGCAAATTGCCATTTCATTCCTGTTGAGAATCCTCCTCCTCCACGGCCTCTTAAACCCGATTTTTTAATCTCCTCAATAATATCAACATCAGAAAGCCCACTCGATATAATAGTTTTTAACGCAACATATCCTCCTCTATTCTGATATTCGGAAATACTTTCGGGATCGATAACTCCACAGTTTGCCAAAACAACCTTTTTTTGCAAATCGAAATAGTAGTTTTGAGGAGCCTCTATAACATTACTACTAACAATAAACTGAGTAATTGGAATATTATTATT
>JAFGOQ010000102.1 GCA_016926405.1 Bacteroidales bacterium | reverse complement strand
TTTCTTTCAGTTAATTATTTGTTTACATATATATAAGGGAGTTTATTTTGCAATAAACTGTAATAATATATCTTCTTCTTTTGAATTTTTGATCTTTTATTTATGAAAATAAAAATGCTTCTTGAAGATGTTTTATTTTTATCCTGATGAAACAAAAATTTCTTCCTTATGAAAATAAATTTTCTTCCTTATGAAAAAATATTTTCTCCCTTATGAAAATTTTATTTCATAAGGATCATTTTACACCCCCTCTGAAATGCCCGATTTTACTGGGTTTTTTGAATGCTAAAATTGCGTTTTGGTTCCAAAAAGTTAACTTTTTAGAAGTAATATCTGGTAGCTTTTTTTTGTGAAATAGTGGTGTTTGCAATTTTTTTGACCGTTTATAACCGTTTCGAATCTGTTGAATTGTGTATTTTAAACTACTGATGTTTTAAAAAAATAAAGAGACGCCTTAATCAGACGTCTCTTTTACTATTTTGTTATAATAAATTGCTATTATTTATCGAATCTAGCACTTTCAATTACACGGTGTATTATTTCTGTTGGATTTAATCCCATTGCCTCTAATTGTTTTGGAACAATCGACTCTTTGCTCATTCCTGGAATAGTATTAACCTCCATAAAGAAGAATTGACTTTCGGAAAAAAGATAATCAATGCGAACAATTCCCCTACAATCAAGTAAATCGTAAATTTTAGATGATAAGTTTCTAAGGTTTTTAGAAATTACTTCTGGAAGTTTAGCGGGAGTAATTTCGTCGGCCATTTCGGGATTATACTTAGCCTCGTAATCGAAGAATTCGTTTTTCGAAATAATTTCAGTTACAGGCATTAGAATCTCTTCGTCGGCAAATTTTACAACACCATTAGAGTATTCTCTTCCATCGATAAATTCTTCGATAATAACTTCGCGGTCTTCTTTAAATGCAACATTTATAGCCTCTTCAAGATTATATTCTTCTTTTACCTTAGTTACACCAAAACTCGATCCTCCGCTGTTTGGCTTAACAAAGCATGGTAATCCAACTTGACGAAGAATTTCAGAAGTTTTGTACGGCTTTCCCTCTTTAATTAAAACAGCTTTGGCTGTGTTAACTCCATGTTCTTTAAGGAAAGCTTTACATGCAAATTTATTGAATGTAATAGCTGAGTTTAGCACACCTCCTGTAGTGTAAGGAATTTTCAGAAGGTCGAAATAGGCTTGAAGCTTTCCGTTTTCACCTGGATTTCCGTGAATAATGTTTAAAGCAACATCGAAATTAATAACATTGTTGTTATCGTCGGTAAACGAAAAGTCGGCTTTGTTAATTGGATATTTTTTGTCTTTTATCTCTACGCACCACTCTTCTTCAGTTATCGAAACAAAGTATGGGTTGTAAACATTAGTATCAATTAACGAAAGAACCTGCTTTCCACTTTTAATTGAAATAACATATTCCGAAGAGAATCCTCCGGCTACTATTGCTATATTCTTTTTCACAAAAAAATGTATTAAATATTAATTATCGTCGTTATCAATCGCAAATCTATTGCTAGTGTAATTTCTCCACTTTTCAATAACTTTAGTCATATCTTCAGGCAGATCGGAGTCAAAAAGCATCTCTTTTCCTGTAATAGGGTGAGTAAAACCAAGCGATTTAGCATGTAATGCGTGGCGTGGTAATTCTTTAAAGCAGTTCATTACAAATTGTTTATACTTTGTAAATGTTGTTCCTTTAAGAATACTATCTCCTCCGTACCTTTCGTCGTTAAAAAGAGGATGGCCAATGTGTTCAAAGTGAACCCTAATTTGGTGAGTTCTTCCAGTCTCTAATCTGCATTCAACAAGGTTAACATAGCCAAGTCGTTCTAATACTTTATAATGAGTTACAGCATGTTTACCTGTTTCGCCATCTGGAAAAACATCCATTTTAAGTCTGTTTTTAAGCGAACGGCCAATATTTCCGGTAATTGTACCTTCGTCTTCTTCCATATTACCCCAAACCAAAGCTATATATTTTCGTTTTGTTGTACGGTCGAAAAACTGACGTGCAAGGTTGTTAAGCGAAATTTCGTCCTTTGCTACAACAATAATTCCCGATGTATTCTTGTCAATTCTGTGAACTAAACCAGGTCGCTCTTCTCCTTTTTTAAAAAGAGGTGAACTGCTAAAATGATGAGCCATAGCATTTACTAAAGTGCCTGTATAGTTGCCATGACCAGGATGCACAACCATTCCTGGTTCTTTGTTTATTACTGCTAAATGTTCGTCCTGATAAACAATGTTTAAAGGTAGATCTTGTGCTATAATCTCTAACTCACGAGGAGGTTGTGACATAACAACTGTAACAACATCTTCGGGTTTAACTTTGTAGCTAGGTTTAACAGGTACATTATTAACCAGAATACAGTTTGCCGAGGCAGCAACCTGAATACGGTTTCTTGAAACTCCCTCTAATCTATTTGTTAAAAATTTATCTACTCTAATAAGGCTTTGCCCTTTGTCGGCAACAACTCTATGGTGTTCAAAAAGTTCTTCTTGGTTGGAATCAATATCCAAATCAATATCTTCTGTTGACATAAATTATCTCTTAATTATCTTCGATTGTCCTATAACAATTTCATTTTTGTCAAAGATACGTATAAAATATATGCCTTGAGGAAGAGTGTTTAAGTCAATTACACTTTCGTTGGCGAAGTTTTCTTTAATGCGTAGTCTGCCAGAAATATCGTAAACTGCGTAATATGTTATGTCATTAACATAAATACTATTTGGTAATTGTATTTGTGTAAATCCCGATGTAGGGTTTGGATATGCCGATAGTTTTTGAACTATGTTTTTACAAATACCGGTAGTTGGGGATTCTGTTGGAGCTTTATCAAACTCAACGCGAATCATGCAAACGCCTTGTTCTTTACTTTGATTCCATCCATTACCAAAGTTATTGAATGTTTTTGTGCTTTGATTGTTGTTTACATCGAAACCTACGTTTAAGAATTCATCGTAAAGTTGTTTCCAACCAACATAAAAATTGCCCTCAACAATAATAGCTTTGTCTAAATTGTACTTGGCAAATTTATTCATTCCTATTTGGTCGTCGGGTATAAGTTCCGATTCGCTTTGGTATAATATTTTTCCAGGTACTCCATTATTATCTGCCCAAACCATAAGTTTAAATCGGTCTTGACGTGGTTGTTTATAAACGTTATTAAAGAAAAATGAGACTGCTGATATAGTATCTTTTTGTAGAGCATTAAATTTTAGTGCTACAGTACTATTAATAATGTTATTTCCTTTTAAACCGAATCCACTTTCTGCAGTACCATCGTCGTATGCATATTCTTTTTTTAGTTTTATTGTTTTTGTTATAGTGTCGTTAAGTAATAACCTTTGGTGCATAACCGATGTTATTGGCGAAAAAGTTTCGATAAAAGAGGTTATTCTAAAAGTTGCAGAATCGGCTGCTGGTCTAACAAAATTATAATCGTCGGTATGTTGATAATCAGACGATGTTTTTGGTGCAGTATAGCTCCATCCTCCATCTTTGCCATCTGATTTATTGTTCTCCACGTCTGTTATTATTGTATAACGGCGTATTGATTGTGTAGTATTACTAATATTTGAATAATGTAGATCTAAACTTCTTGGATTAAGAAATGCAATATTTGAGGTAGTTGATGTTAAATGGTGTATGGGTAATGCTGTGTACGAGTCCATAATATTATCGACACGGCTGTTTATAGCAACATCGTTGATAAGCGTGTCAAGATAATTTCGGTTTTTATTTAGATAAATTAGATCGATGTTCCAATGATCGACGTTTGATTTTAAATTTGGTACCGAACCTCCCGATTGTAAACTGGCATAATTACCAATTCTAAACTGAAACCCCGATTGTAAATATTTTGTTGATTTTATAGGAATCATTACAACTTTAAAATCTGCTGATGTACTTCCGTTAACACTCCATACTCTGTCCCATGAGTTTGTGTTAATATCTAAGAAGTCGACATAAAGAATGTCTTCTTCTTCAGGATTATCGCCGCTTCCTTGAGGCTGATACTCGAAACTTAAGTATACAGAGTCAGCTGGCTGAAATGATAAGTTAATAGGTTTCGACGAAATAATGTCGGCTTTAAAAGGAGTAGTGCTTGCTTCTGGATATATTTTTCCCTCATTGTTAATAGCATCGAGGGTTATAATTCCAACTGTTGGGCATGTTTTGCTGTAACTATTATTAACAAAAGCTCCTTGATTTATCCAAAGCGAGTCGGCTAAACCATAATTATAGTGTGCAAAATCGTCGAAAAAAGGAATAGATAAAGGAGCAGAAGAGTCTCTAGTAGCCTTTTTCTTTATTGTTTTAACTGGTGAAAAATTTGAAGATAATGGTGTAATATATTCAACATCCTGCGATTTCACAGTTGTTGAACAATACAAAGTTGTTATGATTAAAAATATGGTGTTAAATATTTTATTTTTTAACATAATTTTAATTCTCATTTATATTTGTCTCATTAGTAGACTCTAATTGCTTTTGCTCTGCCTCTTGTTGAAGCTTCTCAGCAGCAAGTCTTTGTTTTTCAGCTTCTCTGATTTCCGAAATTCTATCTAATATTTCGGTATCTTTTGTCAACCAAATATTAATTTTTGAGCCTAATGTTAATTGTCTTTTTGTACCAAAGGCAGGATATTGTTTCCAAACTTTTGCTAAAAGGCTATCTTTTGATGTTTTAATAGTGTTATCATAAGTTGTCTTTCCAATATTTAACGACGAATTATGAATGTTGTTTATGGCTTGTTTTGTAGATCGGTTAAATAAATCGGGAACGTTTGTTGTTCTTTTATCTGGGCTTATTCCACAAACTAATGATATTGATGATCCTTTGATTATTTTTTCACTAGGCTCAATAGATGATTTATTAAATAGTTGATCAAGAACATAATTAGTTGCTATATCTTCTTGATAAATTAATTCTTTAACAATTAATCCATGTCGTTCGGCATCAGATTTTGCTTTACGCATCGATAAGCCAATTAAATTAGGCATTTTAATAATTTGTGGTTTAATGGCATTTATTGTTATAAAAATTTTACGATTCTGTTTTACAAAGAAGCCAGGTTGAGGGTTTTGATTTATTACAACACCTCTTTTTTTATTAGGTATATATAAAGAGTCAATTATTCTGTATCTAAGATTTTTTTCATTTATGCTTTTGCTTAACTCGTCAATAGTCATATCACTATAGTCAGGAACTTCAATGTAATCACCGTGATGTGAGTATATGTCGAGCCATAAAAGAGTACCATAAGCAACGGCAAATACTAGAATAAAAGCATATAGAATGTTTTTAAGAATAAATTT
>JAFGOQ010000101.1 GCA_016926405.1 Bacteroidales bacterium | reverse complement strand
ACATAAACAGGAATAAATTTATTTCCGTTATGCACAGCAACAGTATGTCCAACGAAATCAGGAGATATCATAGAACGACGTGACCAAGTTTTTATCACGTTCTTTTTGCCACTTTCATTCAAATCTAAAACTCGCTTTTCAAGTTTAAAATCAATGAATGGTCCTTTTTTTAGTGATCGGCTCATAATAATTTACTATTTATTCAATTATTTTTTTCTTCTCTCAACAATATACTGACTAGAAGCCTTCTTTTTGTCGCGAGTTTTGTATCCTTTAGCTGGAACACCAGTTCTTGAACGAGGATGTCCTCCTGATGAACGACCTTCACCACCACCCATTGGGTGATCAACAGGGTTCATAGCAACACCTCTAGTTCTTGGACGACGTCCTAACCAACGGCTACGACCAGCTTTACCAGAACGCTCTAGTGCGTGATCAGTATTACCAACAGTACCCACTGTAGCCTTACAAGTGATAAGAATCATTCTTGTTTCGCCAGAAGGTAACTTAACTATAGCATACTTACCATCACGAGAAGCTAATTGAGCATAAGCACCAGCACTACGAGCCATTACAGCACCTTGTCCAGGACGTAACTCGATATTATGTACAATTGTACCAAGTGGAATATCTGCAAGATATAAAGCATTCCCAACTTCAGGAGAAGCTTCTTTTCCAGACATTACTTGCTGTCCAACTTGTAATCCGTTTGGTGCAACGATGTAACTCTTCTCACCATCAGCATAAACAAGAAGTGCAATGCGTGCGGTACGGTTCGGATCGTATTCGATAGCTTTAACAACAGCGGGAATACCTTCCTTGTTTCTCTTAAAGTCGATTACACGATATCTTCTTTTGTGACCACCACCAATGTAACGCATAGTCATTTTACCGACATTGTTACGTCCACCAGTTTTTTTAATTGGCTCTAAAAGCGATTTCTCAGGTGTGCTTTTTGTAATGGTATCAAACGCACCTATAATTTTATGTCTTTGACCTGGTGTAACAGGTTTTAACTTACGTACAGCCATTTTTCTTAAATATTGCTATAAAAATCAATCTTATCTCCTTCTACTAGAGTTACGATAGCTTTTTTGAAACTATTTGTCTTACCTTTTAAGACACCAGCCTTAGTAAAACGAGTTTTGCTCTTACCACCGTAACGCATAGTATTAACAGCTTCAACAGAAACACCATACATTGCCTCAACAGCTTTTTTAATTTGCTGCTTATCAGCTGTTTTAGAAACTACAAATCCAAATCTATTAAGACTATCTGCTTGACTTGTAAGTTTCTCTGTAACGATAGGTTTTAATAAAATATCCATTCTTTATTAATTTTCTAGTTACCTGACAAACGATTAACAACCTCAATTGAACTCTCAAGGAACACAATGCTCTTTGCATTAAGAATGTCGTAGGTAGTTAAATCTGATGCTGTTACTACATTTGTCTTCTTTAAATTTCTAGCCGACAAATATATGTTTTTATTTGGTTCTGGTAAAACGATTAGCGACTTTTTATCAGTCACTTGCAACGAATCGTTAAATTTAACCATTGCTTTAGTTTGTGGGGTTTCAAAATTAAAATCCTCAACAACTAAAATAGAGTTTTGCATAGCTTTATATGTAAGCGCAGATAAACGAGCTAGGCGCTTAACTTTCTTATTCAATTTAAAGCTATAGTCCCTTGGCACTGGACCAAAAATACGTCCACCACCACGAAAAACTGGAGACTTAATACTACCCGCACGAGCAGTACCAGTACCTTTTTGCTTTTTAATCTTACGTGTACTACCAGCAACCTCAGCTCTTTGCTTAGATTTATGAGTACCCTGACGATTATTGGCCATAAATTGTTTTACATCCAAATAAATGGCATGATCGTTAGGCTCAATTGCGAATACACCGTCGTTAAGAATAACCTTCTTTCCGGTATCTTCTCCTGTAATTTTTAATACGGATAGTTCCATTACTTCTCAATAATTAAAAATGAACCTTTTGCTCCTGGAATTGAACCTTTAATCAAAAGAAGGTTGTTCTCAGGGATTACTTTAATAACCTTTAGGTTTTCTACTCTTACACGTTTACCACCTGTACGTCCAGCCATACGCATACCTTTAAATACGCGAGCAGGATAAGACGCAGCTCCGACAGAACCTGGGGCTCTTAATCTGTTGTGTTGACCGTGTGTGCTTTGTCCAACACCACCAAAACCGTGACGTTTAACTACACCTTGGAAGCCTTTACCTTTAGAAACACCAGTAACATCAACCCAAGAATTCTCTTCGAAAATGTCTACTAAAATTTCTTCTCCAAGTTTTAGTTCGCGCTCAAAATCAGCAGCAAACTCAACTAATTTTCTTTTAGGTGTTACTCCAGCTTTTTTGAAGTGTCCAACAAGAGGTTTTGTAGTGTTTTTTTCTTTCTTCTCTTCAAAACCTAACTGAACTGCTTCGTACCCATCTTTTTCCAAAGACTTAAGTTGAGTAACAACACAAGGACCGGCCTCAATTACAGTGCATGGTATATTTTTACCCTCGGCACTGAATACGGATGTCATTCCGACTTTTTTCCCAATAATTCCAGGCATCTTTTCCTAATCTTTACTTAATTATCAAACTTTAATTTCTACCTCTACTCCACTTGGCAATTCAAGTTTCATCAACGCATCGATGGTTTTTGGAGATGAGTTGTAAATGTCCATTAAACGCTTATAAGAGCTTAATTGGAATTGTTCGCGCGATTTCTTGTTAACGAAAGTAGAGCGGTTAACTGTAAAAATACGCTTGTGAGTAGGAAGTGGAATTGGTCCGCTTACGCTAGCTCCTGTAGCTTTAATGGTTTTTACAATTTTCTCCGCCGATTTGTCAACCAAGTTGTGATCGTACGACTTTAACTTAATTCGAATTTTCTGGCTCATTGCTTAGCTAATATTAATTATTTTTTCTGCCGTTAATTTCTTCGATAACTGCCTCAGAAATACTCTTAGGTACTTCAGCGAAGTTAGAAAACTCCATAGTGCTAGTAGCACGACCAGAAGTAATAGTACGAAGAGCTGTAACATATCCAAATTGCTCTGACAATGGTACTTTAGCTTTCACTACACGAGCTCCAGCCTTACTATCCATGCTTTCAATTTGACCACGACGTTTATTAAAGTCAGCAATTACATCTCCCATATTATCTTCAGGAGTAATAACTTCAACTTTCATAATAGGCTCCAATAAAATTGGCTTAGCTTTAGGAACAGCGTGACGGAATGCCATTTTAGCAGCAAGTTCAAATGATAATTGGTCTGAATCCACAGGGTGGAAAGAACCATCTTTCAATGTAACTTTTAAGCTATCAACAGTAAATCCAGCAAGAACACCATTCTTCATAGCTTCTTTAAAACCTTTCTCAACAGAAGGAATAAATTCCTTAGGAATGTTACCTCCTTTTACTACATCAACAAATTGAAGACCTTCTTTGCCTTCGTCTGCAGGTCCAATTTCGATAACGATATCAGCGAATTTACCACGACCTCCAGATTGCTTCTTGAATACCTCACGGTGATCAACAGTTGCAGTAATAGCCTCTTTGTATGTTACTTGAGGTTTACCTTGATTACAATCTACCTTAAACTCACGTTTAAGACGGTCAACGATAATTTCTAGGTGAAGCTCACCCATACCGCTAATAACTGTCTGTCCAGTTTCTTGATCTGTTTTTACAGTAAATGTAGGATCTTCTTCAGCAAGCTTTGAAAGAGCGTTTCCTAATTTATCAAGATCCTTTTGTGAAACAGGCTCAATAGCAACACCGATAACTGGTGCTGGGAAATCCATTGATTCAAGAACAATTGGGTGCTTCTCATCACAAAGAGTATCACCTGTGCGAATATCTTTAAATCCTACAGCAGAACAAATATCACCAGCTTCGATAACATCGATAGGATTTTGTTTGTTTGCGTGCATCTGGTAGATTCTCGAAATTCTTTCGCGGTTACCACTTCTTGTATTAAGAACATATGATCCTGCAGGTAAAGAACCAGAGTATAAACGCATAAAAGCAAGACGACCTACGAAAGGATCAGTTGCAATTTTAAACGCCAAAGCAGCTAAAGGCTGATCTACTGAAGGAAGACGAATTTCTTCTTTTTCAGTCTTTGGGTTCATACCTTTAATACCTTCAACATCCATTGGACTAGGCAAGTAAGTTACAATAGCATCCAATAAACTTTGAACACCTTTGTTCTTAAATGCAGAACCACAAAGCATAGGAACAATAGTCATATCTATTGTTGCCTTACGAATAGCTTCGTAGCACTCTTCTGGAGTAATTGTTTCTGGGTCTTCGAAAAATTTCTCTAACAATGCTTCATCATATTCAGCTACTGCTTCAAATAATTTCTCTCTCCATTCAGCTGCTTCCTCAGCTAACTCAGCAGGAATTGGACTCTCTGTAAAAGTAGAACCAAAATTTGCGTCATCAGTCCAAGTAATAGCAACGTTTTTAATCAAATCGATAACACCAGCAAATTCAGCTTCTCTACCAATAGGAATTTGTAGAGGAATTGGATTAGCACCAAGGTTCTCTCTAATTTGAGTAAGAACATTGTAAAAATCAGCACCTGAACGATCCATTTTATTAACAAAACCAATACGAGGAACGTTGTATTTGTTAGCTTGTCTCCAAACAGTTTCTGATTGAGGCTCAACACCACCAACACCACAGAAAACAGCAACAGCTCCGTCAAGAATACGAAGCGAACGCTCTACCTCAACAGTAAAGTCAACGTGACCAGGAGTATCAATAATGTTAACTTTATAGTTTTCATCATTGTATTTCCAGAAAGTTGTAGTAGCAGCAGAAGTAATAGTAATACCTCTTTCTTGCTCTTGAACCATCCAGTCCATAGTAGCACCACCGTCGTGAACTTCACCAATACGGTGTGTAATACCAGTGTAAAACAAAATACGTTCAGTAGTTGTTGTTTTACCGGCATCGATGTGAGCCATGATACCAATATTTCTGGTATATCTCAAATCTCTTGTCTTAGCCATCTCTCTTACTTAAATTCAATTAAAATCTAAAATGAGCAAATGCTTTATTGGCTTCCGCCATACGGTGCATATCCTCTTTACGCTTGTACGCGCCACCTTCTTCATTAAAGGCTGCAATAACCTCCGCTGCAAGTTTCTCGTCCATAGATCTACCAGAACGCTTACGAGCGAATGAAATTAGGTTTTTGATACTAATAGAGTTCTTTCTTTCTGCACGAACTTCCATAGGTACCTGAAAAGTTGATCCTCCAACGCGACGGCTTTTTACCTCCACAGCTGGAGTAACATTTTCTAGAGCTTTTTTCCAAATCTCTAGCGGAGTCTTATCAGAATCTTTCATTCTTTCCCCTACAATATCCATCGTATTATAGAAGATCTTGTAGGCCAGACTTTTTTTTCCGTCAACCATTAAGTCATTAACAAATCTTGTAACCAACTGATCATTAAATCTAGGATCTGGTAACAAAATTCTCTTTTTTGGCTTTGACTTTCTCATTGCTTTTCTAAGAATTATTAATTAATTACTTCTTTGGTCTTTTAGCACCGTACTTTGAACGACGTTGCTTGCGACCCTCAACTCCCGATGCATCCAAAGCACCGCGAACAAGGTGGTATCTTACCCCAGGTAAATCTTTTACCCTACCACCGCGAACTAACACGATTGAGTGTTCTTGTAAGTTGTGTCCTTCTCCTGGAATATAGGCATTAACCTCTTTTCCGTTAGTCAATCTAACACGAGCAACTTTACGCATTGCCGAGTTAGGCTTCTTAGGAGTAGTAGTATAAACACGTACGCAAACTCCACGTCTTTGTGGACAAGAGTCTAATGCGCGAGACTTACTTTTCTCAACAATCCTGTCACGTCCATTTCTTACTAACTGCTGAATTGTAGGCATATAAATACTACATTTAAATATTAAAAATATTACAATTTCGGTCTGCAAAGGTATATATAAATTATATCAACAACAAAGAATAAGCTTATTTTCTCATCCTTTGCTATTTAAAATAAATTACAGCTACTACTCTGTAAACCTTTTAATTCACTAAAACAATTCAGGACTAACCAGCATAATCCATCCCTATTTTAAGCCTGCAAATGTAATAAAAAAAACACAACTTTTTGAATTTAAACAACTTTTATTCAGATCAATTTTCATCACCTTCCAAAAACATTGACAGAAATGTTTTTTACGAAAAATGCATTAAAAAAAATTACAATAATCATATTCATAAATTATCACGAGTTGCACATTATAAAATAATTATTACTTTTAAGAGCCAAATTTTAATAAAACACCAAAAATCATTAATTAATAATTTTAAACTTATGAGAAATTACAAAACTAACGAGATTAAAAACATTGCCCTTCTCGGTAGCGCTGGTTCTGGAAAAACCACGTTAGCCGAGGCTATGATGTTTGAAGGTGGAGTGATAGACCGCCGAGGAGAAGTTGCTAGTAAAAATACAGTTTCTGACTATCACAAAATTGAGCATCAGTACGAGAGCTCTATTTATTCAACTGTATTATATACCGAGTTTTTAGATAAAAAACTAAATATAATTGACACTCCAGGTTTAGACGACTTTTGCGGAGGTGTAATTACTGCATTAAGAGCATCTGATACCGGAATTATTGTTATTAATGCTCAACACGGTGTTGAAGTCGGAACAGATATAATGTATCGATATTGCTCTCAACATGGAAAGCCAGTAATATTTGCAATAAACCAACTAGACAGCGAAAAAGCAAATTACGAAAACACTATTGACACGCTAAAAGCAAATTACGGGGCAAATAAAGTTATTACAGTTCAATATCCTATTTCAACAGGAGAAGGTTTCGATGCTATTATTGATGTACTTCTTATGAAGATGTACAAATTTAAAGGAGACAATGGGGAACGAGAAATACTAGACATTCCTAAAGATGAACTTGACAAAGCAAACGAATTACATAATATTTTAGTTGAAGCAGCAGCAGAAAACGATGAAGCACTTATGGAATTATATTTCGATAAAGGCACATTGAATGAAAACGAAATGCGTAAAGGTATTTCTGCGGGAATGGCTCAAAGAGGATTATTTCCTATTTTTTGTATTTCTGCAAGGAAAAACATTGGCACAAAACGATTAATGGAATTTATTATTAATGTAGCACCATATCCTAACGAAGTTAAACTTGCGAAAACAGAAAAAGGAGAAGAAATTTCTTGCGATTCAAAAGGTCCTGTATCATTATTTGTCTTTAAAACTTCAATTGAAGATCATGTTGGTGAAATAAGTTATTTTAAAGTACGCTCAGGAACTTTAACAGAAGGTGATGATTTAATAAATTCAAACACTCAGGCGAAGGAAAGAATGACACAACTTTTTGTTGTAGCAGGTAAAAATAGAGTTAAAGTTTCACAACTCGAAGCAGGCGATATTGGAGCAGCTGTTAAGCTCAAAAACACAAAAACTAACAATACCCTTAACTCACCAGGTAACGACTGGAAATATGAAGCTATTAAATACCCTAATCCAAAATTCAGAACTGCCATTAAAACAGTTAAGGATGGTGAAGAGGAGAAGCTGAGTGAAGTATTAACAAAAATGCATGGAGAGGATCCTACTATAGTTGTAGAATATTCAAAAGAGCTTAAACAGGTTATTGTTTCGGGGCAAGGCGAACACCATTTAAATATTCTTAAATCGCAAATGGCAAACGATTATAAGCTTGAAACAGAATTTATAGCTCCGAAAATACCTTACAGAGAAACTATTACTAAAGTTGCTCAAGCAACTTATCGCCATAAAAAGCAATCAGGCGGAGCAGGACAATTTGGAGAAGTTCATATGGTTATAGAACCTTTTTTCGAGGATATGCCAAAACCTACTGTCTTTAAAGTAAACAATTCTGAGATTAAGGTTAATGTTAAACACGAAGACATCCAAGACCTTCCCTGGGGGGGGAAACTTGTTTTCTATAACTGCATAGTTGGTGGTGTTATTGACAACAGATTTATGCCTGCTATTTTAAAAGGTATTATGGAAAAGATGGAAGAAGGTCCATTAACAGGAAGTTATGCTAGAGATATTCGAGTTGCCTTGTACGACGGAAAGATGCACCCAGTTGATTCTAACGAAATTTCGTTTAAATTAGCCGGTAGACAAGCTTTCAGAGAAGCGTTCAAAAATGCTGGACCTAAAATTATGGAGCCTATATATAATGTAGAAGTACGTGTTCCTTCTGATTATATGGGTGATGTAATGAGCGACTTACAAACCCGAAGAGCTGTTGTTCAAGGCATGTCTTCGGAGAAAGGTTTTGAAGTTATTAAGGCTCGTGTCCCTCTAGCAGAAATGAACAAGTACTCTACTGCATTAAGTTCTATTACTGGTGGGCGTGCAATGTACTCAATGGAATATGCAGAATACAGTCAGGTTCCAAGTGATATTCAAGAAAAACTTCTAAAAGCTTACGAAGAGGTAGAAGAATAAAGTGATAATTAATAATTTTAAACAATAAAGGGTGAGTCATTGATTCACCCTTTTTTATTAACTTTATTGGCTATAATACAATTTAGAATGAAATGACAAAGCTCAAAAAAATATTGGATATAAATCTTTGGGATATTAAAATTGAAAACTACAACAAATTTGTTCGTGGATCGATTAAGACAATAAGATTAATTCTCTCAACTGCAGTATCATATAAAAAAGACAATATCCCTTTAAGAGCATCTTCTTTAACTCTATATACAATGCTTTCGGTTATTCCTCTTGTAGCTATTGTTTTTGGAATAGCAAAAGGTTTTGGTATTGAGAAATCATTAAAAAACTTTCTTTTCGAAAAATTTTCGAATCAACAAGAGGTATTAGAGTACGTTTTACAATTTGCGCAAAATATGCTCGATCATACAAAAGGAGGTTTTATTGCAGGAATAGGTTTAATTATTCTTTTCTGGACTGTACTTAAAGTTCTAAGCGACATAGAATTGTCTTTTAATGCTATTTGGGGTGTAAAAAAAGCTAGGTCATGGTCACGAAAATTTGCCGACTATTTTTCAATTCTTCTATTAGCACCCGTCTTAATTCTATTATCGAGTAGTGCAAATGTTTACATAACAACATCAGTAAGTAATTTAGCCGAAAGAATAAGTCTATTAGGATTTTTCTCGCCTCTAATTTTCTTCTTATTAAAATGTATTCCATATTTATTAGTGTGGATACTATTCTCACTACTCTACGCAATAATTCCAAACACTAGAGTAAATATAAAATCAGCAATTTTAGCAGGAATAATAGCAGGAACAATTTTTCAAGTTACACAATGGGGGTATATACACTTCCAAATTGGTGTATCAAGATACAACTCAATTTACGGAACCTTTGCAGCTTTCCCGCTTTTTCTGATTTGGTTAAACACAAGTTGGATAATAGTTTTACTAGGTACAGTCTTTTCTGTTAGCCATCAAAACAAATATCACTTAACCAGCAATACAGATTTTAATAAACTTAGCTGGTCCAACAGACGAATAGCTATGATTTTAATACTAACCCATATAATTAACAATTATTTAGCTAATAAGAGACCCATAGGACAATCCAAACTTGCCAAAAAATTAGAAATTGACGAAAACATTCTCTCTGAATGCGCAGAATTACTATTAAACATGGGTTTGTTATCAAAAATTGAAAGACAAAAGTCATACGATGTTTTCTATATCCCAACTTTCGATTTATCAGAATTAACCATTGAAGAGGCCATTCAAAAAATTGACAGTCATGGACTAAGAAAAGAATTCGGTCATACTGACAAAATACTATCCTCAATTAAAGAAACAATAAATAAGTTAGATATGGAGAAGAACAAATTAGAATTAAATAAACGACTAAGAGACATGTAACTTTACTTAGCAAGCAGCGATTCAATAATATTAATTTTTTCGCCCAACGGAATATCTCCTTCAATCCAATTAATGTTAAAACCATCTTTTTCCATCTTTCTAAACCAAGTCATTTGACGTTTAGCGAACTGGTGGATAGCTATATTTAATTGATTAACCATTTCGTCGTACGATAATTTGCCCGTAATATAAAGTGTTAGGAATTTATATTCTAACCCATAATATATTAAGTCATCTGGATTTACTCCTGAATCAATTAATTTTTTCACTTCGTCAACCATACCCATTTCTAAACGCTGATGCAGTCGTTCGGTTATCCTTTGGCGTCTCGTTTCCCTATCGAAACGAATACCTACTAGCAGGTTATTTATTTTCGGTAAATTAACATTCAAATCGTCACCATATTCCTTATAATAATTCTGAATTTCAATTGCTCTAATAGCTCGGCGTTTAGTTTCTAGATCGCTCTTATTATGCATTGAATTGAATGACTCAAGAATATCAGTTAATTCTTCAAGCGATTTTTCTTTTAGAGAATCTCTAAGCACTGGATTATCGGGAACAGAAACAAGCTTATACCCTTTCAGTACTGACTCAACATACATTCCTGTCCCTCCACAAAAAACAGGCAACATTTTACGACTCGAAATATCCTCAAAAGCCTTAAAAAAGTCTGTTTGAAACTCGTAAACATTATATTTATAACCAGCTGGGCAAATATCAATTAAATGATAAGGTATTTTTTCACCATCAACTACATATTCCTCAATATCTTTTCCTGTTCCCAAATCCATTCCTGTATACACCTGACGCGAATCACCACTAATAATTTCAGATTTTAATTTATGAGCCAAATGAGTAGCAACAGAAGTTTTTCCTGCAGCGGTATGTCCAATTATGGTAACAAGATTATAAGGAGTGTTCATATGATAGGTTATTTTATATTTTTGTTGTAAAATTAAGTTAAATTTGCAGACATAAATAACAGATATGAATTTTAGAACTATTTTTTCTGACATAAAAAGTCTTCTAACATCTCCGAATACTTTTTTTACGGACATTAAAGCAAATATCAAACCTACAACTTTTTTATTAAAAGCCTATTTATTACCTATAATAGTAGTATGGTTAATAATAGGATTAGTTGGAAGTATTTTCTTCGGTCTAGACGAATCGATTTTTTATAAATTTGCACAAATACTAACACATATAGTTTCGTTTTTGGCATGGGGAACAATTTCTGTCATAATATTAAAAGAATTGTGTCACTTTATGCATTTAGATAACAAAATAGACATATCGACAAATTTAATTATCTATTCGTTAACACCTGCCCTACTGGCAAATGCTGTGGCTTCATTCCACTATAATTTAGATTTTGTATGGATTTTCAGTCTATATTCATTTTACCTGTTTTGGATAGGGATTAAAATATTTTTTAAAACAACCGAGGATAAAAAATTAATTCTATTAATAACCACAATAATTGTTGCTGTATTAGCAAAGCTAATTTGTGACATGATTTTTAGTGGCATTTTTAACGCACTAACAAGTGCACAATCTATTTTACCAAGCTAATAACAATGAAGAATACAGTTATACGAAATAAAAAAGCATCATTTAATTACGAATTTATTGAAAAATTTATCGGCGGAATTGAACTTGCTGGAACAGAAATAAAATCGATAAGATTAGGTAAAGCAAGTCTAGTTGACAGCTATTGCGTTTTCCATAATAATGAATTATGGGTTCAAGGAATGCATATCTCAGAATATTATTGGGGAAACAGAAATAATCATGTTCCAAAAAGAGAGCGAAAAATTTTACTTAAACGCAAGGAGTTAAACAAGCTTTTAAAGAATACCCAAGAGAAAGGATTAACAATAATTGCTACAAAAATTTTTGTTAACGATAGAGGTTGGGCAAAGATTGAAATAGCACTTGCAAAAGGAAAGAAAACTCATGATAAGCGTGAAGATTTAAAAAGCAAAGATTCTAAACGTGAAATGGATAGAATTAAGAAGAGCTTCTAATGGAATACATATAAAAAAACAGAGTCATCTTATAGTTGACTCTGTTTCTTTTTATATCCATGTATTATTATTGAGCAAAGAATAATTCATTAAGCTCGTAAATATCTTCAACCTTAAAATCTGTCTTAAAATCGAAAAACAGATCTATAATTTTAAGAACCTCGTCATATGAAATAAATCCATCACCGTCTGTATCAACACTCTTAAACTTCTTAGGAATGACAATTTTATTGTTTTTTGAATCGAATGTACTCCACGATTTCGAAACAGGAATCATGTAAGCATACTCTCTCTCAACAGCCTCAACAGGTAATAAACTAGGGTGTAAAACATCAATAAGTGATTTACCATCAGCATCAACAGGATATCCATATTTGGTATCGTTTTGCAAATCTTTATAATCAGGTACACCATCATTATCTTTATCATATGGACATCCCAACGAATCAACCTCAACACCAAACGGTGTACCTAAACACATATCAGACAAGTCAAGAACATTATCGTTATCCTCATCTTCATACAACTCTTCGTCGAAATCAGCTTCAGCATAAACATTCTGAACAATCTTAGATTCGTCACTAGAAAACAGATCTAAATTGAATGTTGTATATGTAAAAACATAGTAATCGTTACCACTTTTTATTGCAACCTCAGGATAATTATCATGCACCTTATCGGTAATATTATCAATATTATCAGAAAAAGCATAATGTAACGAAGAACCAAAACGAATCGAAGCACGATCGGTAAGAGGAAAATCGACACCAGCATCGGCAGACAAACCAATGGCAACTTGAGAATAAGAGCCTGTTTTAAACAAATCTAAAGTACTTAAATCTGTCTCATAATCGCCATCTGGAGTCACAATTTCTGAAGTAAGAGAATTTCCTTCTGCCTGAGAAACAAGTCTAACAGTACCATCGTTCCAATAATAATAAGGAAGATTAGAACCATTTTTATTGTAAAACATATCTGCTTTTGGGCTATAATTATATACCTCAACACCGAGTCCAATGAATGGAGAAACCTTTGGCTTTTGTTTATACATATGGGCAAAATTATACTCTATTCCCACACCTCCAACCACTAAGGTGGTTTTAAAATTATGATTCATATTGCTGGGAACATATTTTGAATCAGAATTACCATTAAGCGAACCATACATAACTCCAAAATTAAATCGCATAGAATGGCGCTTATCAACAAAAACCGAAATATTTAATTTCCCTCCGTAATTTCCATTTAAAGGCGACCAACCAGGGTTCTGCATCTCTCCAAAAAAATTGAAATAACCAGGTCCTATTCCAATAACAGGCATGTATACAGGATTCTCGTTAATAATTGTATCTGTAAGAACTTGCATCCATGGATCGTCATCTTCTTGAGAAAATGCATTAGATGAAATGAATACGCTAACTAGTAGCAATAAGAAAAATTTAAAACCCTTGTTCATATGTCTAAATTGACTTTTTATTGTCATCTGGAACTCCCAAAATAATCATGCTCGTGTATAAAAGACAACTTCTCATGGTCGTTTCATTGTATATTACTTAATCCATTCATGATGTGAAGCAATTAAAGCCTCTTGAATAGTAATTCGTTTACCATTACTATATGCTGTTACAAAAGCATCTGTTTTCCCTTTTTCAGTCCACAAATAATCCCTATATCTTTTAACATCACGATAAACAGGGAATGATCCAACAGAATATTTATACCAGCCATCATTCTTTTCATACTTTACATCTTTATTAAGATGTAATTTCGAAAATGTTTTTTCAATATTTATTGGAATACGACTAGCTGCAATCTGAACTCTATAATATAATCCCTTCTCAGCAATCAACATATTCTTAGACGCTAGGAAATTCTTTTTGCTAGCAACTTTGTTACCAATAGCTTTTTGCTTAACTATATTATTTTGCACTGAATGATTACTATTTATTGCCAAAATAGAACTTTGATTAGAATCATTTCCAACAGCTATATTATCCTTTCTAACTTTTGCTAAAGCAAACTCAATTTCTTTCGGTGAAGCTTCTAGCAAATTAATGTTTTTCTCATTAATGCTATACGATATTGTTGCATTTTTATCGATATAAGAATACTTACCTTGTATTTGAGGTTCATTAATATTCTCGTATTCAGGAATTACTTTATAAGAAATTACAAACTGACTTTCAAGCGGTAAAATTTTCCATAAAAATTTAGCTTCCTGATTTTTAAACTGGAAAGTAGCTCCTTTAACATCGATAGGCTCTATAGTATAACCTTCAGGAATAAACTCTACAACTTTCGAAAAACCTGTCATATTCCCACGGTTAACAACAATATTAACATTATATGAACCATCGGAATTTAAAGAAGGTTTTTGGCGAATGCACGCTAAACCCAAAGTAGCATTATTTATCTCATAAATATTATTATCAATGCCAAAATCTTTAATATCAACAAGACTAGCAAGAGGTTGATTAGGGTCTGGGATAATATTTATAACAGAAGAATCCAATAACTTAGAATCTCGTTTTTTATCAGTTGTCAAATAATAAAAACCTCCATTTACATCAAACGAGCCTTTTAATTTTGAATTTACATGCACCCTATATTTTACAGAAAACTTATTGGCACTAGGCAGTTTCATCCATATAAAACGAACCTCTCCTTTTGTAAAATAAAAAGCTGCATTATTTGTTTCTATTGGAGTAGCGTGTAATCCATTAGGTAGTTTTTGAATAAAACGAGCAAAATCTGCCAAATCACCTTTTTCTATCTCTACTTCAACATCAAAAAACTTACCAGCATCAACAGATGAAGGAAATGTAACATTAACTTTAGTATCGGAAGAATCTCCAATTACACCTATAGCTCCTATAAGCCATAACAATGCAGGAAATACTTTTATGAATTTAAACATAACTTCTCTATTGATTTTCTAATCTGCTAAAATACACACAATAGCAAATATAACAAAGTTCAGAACAGAATAATACAAAAAAAATGTTTTTTTCTTAATAGTCAAAACCACTTCCTCCAAGAAACTCACGCAGAATAGATGTAGAAGGTATTTGATCAGTACTAATTGGAGAAATATAAGACAAGAAATTAAGTAGTCTATAAGCCTCACGATACTCAACACATGTTTCAGGTACACTCAATAACATAGGCTCAACAAACTTTTTCAAAACTCCAATTTCATAAAACAGAGCCGAATTAAACATTATGTCAGCCTCTTCCTGATAAGGAAAAATATATTTATCCTCACCCCTACGTACACTAGGCCAACGCTTTATTGTATTTTGAGCCGAATAATTACGATACCTATAATCTCTCACAATACGACGAATTAATCTATTATCAGTAGTTGGAATTCGGTTATGACCATCCATTGAAATTGCAGTTAAAGCCGATACATAAATTTTATATTTATTTTCACTGCTTATAGATTGGGTTAACATAGGATTAAGACCATGAATACCTTCAATTACAAGCACAGAATTTTCGGCCATCTTAAGCTTATCACCATCGAAAAAACGTTTCCCTTTTTCAAAAGAAAACTTCGGTAACAAAACCTCCTTCCCGTCTAACAAGTCAACCAAATTACTATTAAAAAAACTAACATCCAACGACTTAATCGACTCAAAATCGTATTCTCCATTCTCATCAATTGGAGTTTTTTCTCTATCAACAAAATAATTATCCAGCGATATATTTACAGGCTTAATACCCAACACTTTTAACTGAATAGAAAGACGTTTTGCAAAAGTTGTTTTACCAGACGATGAGGGACCAGATATAAGAATTATCTTTTTATGT
>JAFGOQ010000008.1 GCA_016926405.1 Bacteroidales bacterium | reverse complement strand
CAATGAGTCAAATAGACGATTACAATGCAGTATTAGCTATAATATTGGCTATTCCCGCAAACCAAGTGAAATTTTCAAACATCCCTATTGTTAAAGCAATCCAAGAAGCCGAAAATCTCGCTATTACGGCTAAAAAGTACGAGCCTCAGCTTACTTCTGTTGGCCTTCAAGCAACATCTATTACACAACTTACTGTTCGTGCTAATGCTTTAAAAGAGGCTCAATCGCGTTGGCAAGCGAACTACAACAGTGGTCAAGGTCCTATCAAACAGTGGGACGAGCTTAGCCCTCAAGGATATGCTCTTCAACGTAAATTAAACCAAGCATTCCGTTATGCTTTCCGCAACGAGCCTCGTATCCTTGGTCGTGTTAAAGAAATTGCCGATGGTAGTGGCGACGACGACATGATTCAAGACCTTAACGATTATGCTGTTTTAGGTAAAGCTAACCCTGCTCTTCTCGAAAAAGCTAACTTTAACCTAGCCGAACTCGACAATGCTGCTCTACTTTCCGAAAATCTTTCCGATCTGCTTGCTCAAGCTAACGGAACTAAAGACTCCGAACACAATTTTAAAGATATTCGCGACAGAGCATTCACTCATCTAAAAGAACTTGTCGACGAAATAAGAGCTTGCGGAAAGTACGTTTTTGCCGACCAACCAGAAATCAAGAAACTATTTGCCAGCACTTATCTACGCAAACACAGGTCTCAGCCCGAACCACAGGTTAACGCATAACATGTAACCATACATAAAAACCATTCAAAGAGTGTCAAAGCCTATGCAAAGACACTCTTTTTGTATGCAACGACTCCCAAAAAGCATGCAATAGCCACTAAAAAGCATGCAAAGGCAGATAATTTTTCTGCAAAGGTTCATAAAAAGTATGCAAAGGTTGATTGTTTTTCTGCAAAGACTCTTAAAACCAATGCAAAGGCTATTATATTATATGCAACCACTCTATAAATCAAATCCTGCACATTGGTTACTTAGTTATAAATATTCGCATCAATATCTTATACTCTGTTTCTATCATGGCTTTACCCTTTAAACTGTACCAGCTAATAATCAAAATCTAATTGTGCATATTATTCATTTATTACAATGTCTTTACTTAAATAAATAGTTGTATATTTAGTATGATTATCAGTGTTATATAGTGTATAAATTCAATTAAAACAATAAATTTTTATTAACCAAAATGTTCAATTATTATGAGTAATTCAAGAAAAGGAGTGATGGGATTTTTATTCCTAATAGCAATTGTAATCGGAGTAGTTTATCTTCTCAAAGACACTCCAGTTGTAACCGACAGTTTGCCTAATCTGGCTAAAACAGTAGTAATTAAAGGAACCTATAATCAGGGTACTGTTGTTAAGGATTTCATTGTTACAATAAACAACGATAATACTGCTAGTATTACTTTAGAAAACAGGTCGTATAGTGGCAATTGGCAAGTTTTTGTTTCAAACTCCGAAATGATTAAACTTAATTTTAATGCCGATGCTCCTTATGTTATTGCATTGTATAAAAAAAATCATGCTACGGTTTCTGTCAATAACGACCAAGTAATTGGTAAATGGGAAGAATTGTAATAACATCTTATACCATTTTTTTTAATTAAAACTGAAGTAAATACTAATACCTATTGTTATGAAATATTATTTCGAAAAAACGTTTAAGTCCGATTTTAATACTGTTGTTCAAAAAACAAAAGAATCGTTAACCTCCGAAGGTTTTGGTGTATTAACAGAAATCGATATTCGCGATAAGTTAAAAGAAAAACTTGATGTCGATTTTCGTAAGTATATAATACTTGGAGCATGTAATCCTGCGTATGCATATAAAGCACTTCAAGAAGAAGATAAAATTGGAACAATGTTACCTTGCAATGTAATTGTTCAGGAAATTTCAAATAACCAGATTGAAGTTGCAGCAATTGATCCTATTGCTTCTATGATGGCAATACAAAATCCAAATCTACACCATATTGCTACCGAAATTCAGAATAAACTAAAAACAGTTATTAATAATATATCTCTGTAGTATACTGTTGCAATATAATTCACACAATCAATCAATAATGCTCAAAGGCTTTTTGATTGTGCTGTTTCCCTTAATATTAAACCCATTGTTGTTTATTCAACAGTGGGTTTAATAATTTCTTCTGTTGATTTTTTTTCACGTTTGTATCAATAAATACAATTATAGTAGTATAGACTAACACAAACCTATTTATTAACAGAAATTTAATGCAAATGGACTCGCGTAAAAACTTATTAACAAATAATGGGTTTATCGAACCAACCGTTAATGAATAAAAGCTTTTTTTATTATGTTTGATTACTAATAATAAGCCAAGTATTTTTCTTCTACTTATGTTTAAGTAAAGGTTAATAAGAGATTTTCTAAACACAAAATATAGATATATGAAAAAAACAGTTTTTACAGCATTAATAGTTGGCTTTCTAAGTCAATGTAGTTTTGCACAGGATTTCGATAAAGTTAAGTTAGATAACTATTTCAAGGCTCTTGAAACTAATAGTAAGTTTATGGGCAGTGTAGCAGTTTCTAAAAACGGAGAAGTAATTTATGCCAAATCGGTCGGTTTTTCAGACGTAGAGAATAACATTAAAGCCAATGAAAATACTAAATACAGAATTGGTTCAATCTCTAAAACATTTACTTCTGTTTTAGTATTGAAAGCTGTAGAAGAGAATAAACTTGAGCTTAATCAAACAATCGATAGTTTCTTTCCAACTATTAAGAATGCAGAAAAAATCACCATAAAACATCTGCTAAGTCATAGAAGTGGAATACACAATTTTACCGACGATGACGATTATTTAAATTGGTGTACACAGGCTAAAACAGAAAAGCAAATGGTTGAAATAATAACCAAAGCGGGAATTGATTTTAAACCTGGTAGCAAGGCAGAATACAGTAATTCTAACTTTGTTCTCTTGACCTATATTCTTGAAAAGACATTCAAAAGTACTTATGCCGAACTGCTAACTAAATATATTACAAATCCGCTTGGGCTAACTAATACTTATTTAGGCACCCCAATAAACACCAAAAACAACGAGTCTAATTCTTACAGTTTTGTTGAGAATTGGAAACTTCAACCCGAAACAGATATTTCGGTTCCGTTGGGAGCTGGTGGTATTGTTTCTACGCCAACCGATCTAACCATATTTAGCAACGCTTTATTTGGAGGCAAACTCCTAAAACCTGAAAGCCTTAAACTAATGAAAACCATTAAAGACAATTATGGTATAGGATTGTTTAAAATTCCTTTCTACGGCAATATTGGATATGGACATACAGGTGGTATAGATGGATTCTCATCGGTATTTAGCTATTTTTCAGATGGTGATATCTCTTATGCAATGATCTCAAACGGAACAAATTATAATAGTAATAATATTTCGATTACTGTTTTAAGTGCCATTTTCAACAAACCATATAGCATTCCCGAAATTAAAACATATACTGTTAAATCAGAAGATTTAGATAAATATTTAGGAGTCTATTCATCAACTCAAATTCCTTTGAAAATAACTGTTACTAAAGAAAACAATACTCTACTTGCTCAAGCAACAGGACAGCCTTCGTTTCCACTTGAAGCAAACGATAAAGATAAGTTTAAGTTTGATCAAGCAGGTGTCGTTTTAGAGTTTAACCCAATCGAAAAATCAATGATATTAGAACAAGGAGGCGATAAATTCACATTTACTAAAGAATAAATATCAACCATTAATAAAGAAATTTTTTCAGAGCTTATTCTTTGCGAAAATCAAAAAAGTCAAATCTTAAAAAACAAAAAACATGAAAAAACAAATCTTATTTTTAATTCTATTTACAGGCTTTATATTCTATTTTTCTTCATGTAGTAAAAAAGACAGTATTGATAAAGGCGATGTACTTCTTTACACTAATGCTCAAATGATGAATTGTCTTTATGATATTGAAATATCAGTTGACAATAGAGTTGTTGGTCATATTGATGCTAGTTCAATAGTTTCTAATGACGACTGCGAGTGTGACGAACCGATGAAAAACGGATTAGTTTTGAGTTTAGAAAAAGGGATTCATCTATATGAAGCAGTAAACTTAAATTGCAATGCTACGAATACAACAAATAAATGGACTGGGCAATTTGAAGTAAAAGAAACTGGCTGTTGTTCAGTGTTTTTAGACGTGGTAAAAGAGTAGAGTATAGGTCAAAATATAATAAAAGCATCCTTTAGCTTCGAGTTAAATGATGCTTTTATTGTATAGCGTTTCTATTTCTTAAACTCAGACTTCAAGTATTAATAAAAGCTTCCTTATCTCTATAAGGTTAAAACTTTATCCTATCTATGTTGTTAATTAGCATGTACCATTATTATGTACATTAGCATACAAATCTTTAAAAACAATAAAATGAGACTATTATTGATAAGTAATTCTACAAATGCTGGCGAAGAGTATTTGGAGTACCCAAAGAATAATATTAAAGAGTTTTTAGGCGATGTAAAGAAGGTTCTTTTTGTTCCTTATGCAGCTGTTACTTTTTCGTTTGACGAGTATCAGGCAAAAGTACAGAATCGTTTAAGCGAGTTTGGTATCGAGGTCGATTCTGTTCATCACTATCCCGATCCTGTAAAAGCTGTTCAGAATGCCCAGGCAATTATTGTTGGTGGTGGTAACACCTTTCGTTTGTTAAAAATGATTCAGCAATTTGGTCTTATTAAGGCAATAAGAGAGGCAGTAAACAGCGGAACACCTTACATTGGATGGAGCGCAGGATCAAACATTGCAGCTCCTACAATCTGTACTACCAACGATATGCCCATTACTCAGCCCGAGAGTTTCAATGCATTAAACTTAGTTAATTTTCAGATCAACCCTCACTATCTCGACGCTCATCCCGATGGTCATGCTGGCGAAACACGCGAGGAACGTATCGAAGAGTTTATCGAGATGGATCCGTTTGTTTATGTTGCCGGATTGCGCGAAGGTTGTATGTTGAAATTCGAAAAAGGTGGCATAGAGCTTATTGGTCCACGTCCTTTAAGAGTCTTTAAGAAAGGAATGGAGCCTAAAGAGTATAGTAATACCGACGATATAAGCTTTCTTTTATAATATTTAAGCCGTTGATAATTCTATCAGCGGCTTTTTTCATTGTTTTTCTTCGAGAAACGATCCGGAAGACGCATAAGCTTATCAAAAAAAGTCTCACGTGGAGGTTTGTACGAATACTTTATATAATGTTCGTCGTCTACCGATGGTTCGATAACTGGTTTTGGCTTTTTATACAACCTACGATATATAATCGACATAAGTATACCTGCTGTAGCTCCAAAGAGATGTCCTTCCCACGATATTTCGGGGTTAATAGGAGTCATACCCCAAATAAAACTTCCGTACAGAAATACTACCGCTAACGAAACAGCCGAAAGGTTTATCTGTTTCGAAAAAATTCCTAATAAGCATACCTCAAAGGCAATGCCATACACAACTCCACTAAGTCCAATATGCCAGTATTCGCGACCAAAACACCATAGCAGCACCTGACTTATAACAAAGATATACACTACGCTTTTAAAGGCTATTTTGCGGTAAAAATGGATAAGAAAAAACAGTAGTATCCAAAACGAAAAGCTATTGGCTAAAAGATGATCCCAGCTACCGTGAATAAATGGCGAAAACAAAATACCGCTTAGCCCTTTTATGTGTCGCGGAAAAATTCCGAATTGTGTCAGATTATAGTCGTTTAATACTTTTATTAAGTGAACAGCAAAGGGTATTATTAGTATAACTATAGGCCAAAGCAAATCTATTTTAAATCGTTTTTCGTATGATACAGTCTTCATCTTCTAATCTAAATTGATGTTTTAAAGTCTTTCGGGTAACTTCTTTCGTGGCGTTTAATATTTCTGTTAATATACTTCTCATTATTTATAATTACATAAAACTCTTCTATGTAATCTTTCATCTCTTTTTTCGAGTTGCTGTCTAAAAAGGGAGTGTTGTCTATTAAACTCCAATAGTCTTTTTTAAGAATATTAAAAATATTGATACTCATTTGTAGCTCTCCAGATGATCTGGGAAACCCTCTGTACATGCGATCTGTAACTAACTTTATTCCTAATTTAGGTTGTGGTTTAGCATAAGGCGCGTTAACCAATCCACAAAAATCGAAATCGTAGGGAATAGCAATTGGTGGTTGTTTAAAGCTTTTTTTAAATAGCAGTGCGTTGTGTTGGTTTGGTACCGACCAATCGGTATTACCAATCATAAATTGAAAAAGAACAAACTTGGTCATCTCAAAACGATTGGTTTTGTCTTGATGTACGTTCATAGCATCAACAAAAACGCCGTTATGCATCTGTTCTAAGCTGCTTTTGTCTTCAATAAAAAAACCTATGTGATTTTCGTAATTGTTTGGATTGGCTATGTCTACATATTTAATATTTAGTAGTCTTACATGAAAACTGTATTCCGAAGTTAACTCCCAAAGCTTGTATACCAGATACTCTTTTATAACATTTTGTTCATATTGCTTTCTGTTGCGACAATGTGTTACCAACTTAAGTTCATCAATGTCTTCAAATATGGTAGAACCAATATTCGACTCGAAGAAATATATTTTCAGAGGCGGGAATGAGCAGTTGTTTTTTTCTCGTCGAAACTTTCCTCTTGTCTTAATATCTATTGGTAATTGGTGGAAAACAGAGTCGCTGTCGGAGTAGGATAGGAGCGACTGATGTTTTGTTCGGTTTCGCCCAATGTCGTTAATTAAATAGTCTAAGTTGGTTGTTATTGTTATATTCAGCGAGTTGTTATTTTCAAACAGTTTAGCAACAGATGTATTTCTTATTGTTATGTGTTTTTTTGATTGGCTCAATAGCTCAGTGCAGCCATATACAGATGACAATAATATGATTATAATTGATATATATTTCTTAATCTGCATTGCTGTTTAATTGTTGTCGGCCGAAAGGTATTAATAAACCTTGTTCGTAAATATAGTTTAGTCCCAAAAAAATGAGGGTGTCCAAAAACTATTAATAAAAATTAAATTGTCACGTTAAGCGGAGTTTAAACAATCTGTTTTCAAGTAATAATCTTTATGTTAAGCTCGGTATGACAGCCTAATGTAGTTTTTGGACACCCTTATATTGCTTTATAGCTGTTTGTGAATTTAAGTGTTTTGCAAAGTAGCTTATGCTAAGAGACTCTATGTTTTTTAAAACACTCTTAATGGTTTTGTAATTTAGTTTTCTTCCATTATAGTTTTTAATTTGTCGAGCCCCTCTTGTAGGTCGTTACCTAGCATCTCTTCAATATCCATTGTTAATAGCAAAACTTTAGTAGGATATTTCATCTTTCCTTTAAAACCCCATTTAACTATTGTTGTAGAATCGTTTACAGCCTCAGTTATCATATAGCCTAAGTCGGTCGATTCAAATGGTTCAATAAATCGTAGTTCTGTGTCAATACGCTGGCCTTCGATAATATTTGTAATTTCCTGTTCGCCTACGCCAACCTCTTTTACCTCACTTTCCCATCTCGATATAAACCCCACTTCTCCGTCTGTTCCAGTAAATATCTTTTTCATGTTCGGATCCATAGTAGCCCATTTGCTATAAAGATTTTGGTTCTTAAGTTGCTTTACAAATTCAAAGACTTCTGTTTTGTTCTTGTTAATAGTAACTTCGCGCTGACAACTATAATTTCCATTAACAAACAATGGAATAATTAGCAAAATACCTATAATTGTAACAATTATAAGTAGAATAGTTTTAATAAGTTTCATAATGGTTTGATTATTAGTTTTTAAATTATTTGAAGATAGTTAAATTTAGATTTTTTTTCAATTGCGTTTTTTCATTTTGCCTTTTAATTCCATATATCAAAATTATTACCTAAACCATGGCAACTATTACTTAGTTTGAGTTCAATTAGTGTGATATTTTTTCATTTTTATTGATCACTATTAATTTCCTTTTCTAATTTTGAGACATTAAACATTATAATATTAAATATGAGTCAGGAATTTAAGCCAACAGAATATATTTTAGAGTCGGTAAACACGTCGAAACAATTTCCCGATATGGGATGGATGCTAGACGCACCAGGCGAAGAGAAGCCTTCTCTTATTAGAGCTATATATGCAAATAAGCAGATTAATGTAAAGGACAGCTCGTTTGGTATTTACCGCTTTTCCGATTGGTTACCAATAAACAAAATACTTAAAGGTTCGTCGGCGCCTGTAACTTATAAAAGCAAGGGTTTGGCAAATTATTTAGGACTCGAGAATCTATATATTACTTTTAGTGGTTATTGGCCCGAAAAAGGAGCCAATATGAAAACCTGCTCGTTTAAAGAGACCGAGGCTTATTCGGTAGCTGGTCGTTTCGATCATAATTCAGGAAAAGTACTTGTTGTAGCTTCGGCAGGTAATACTGCACGCGCTTTTGCTAGAGTTTGTTCAGACAATAATATTCCGCTTCTTTTATGTGTTCCCGAAGATAATATTAACGCCCTTTGGTTTGGCGAGCCTATTAACGACTGTGTAAAGCTTATTGTTACTCGTTCGGGTAGCGACTATTTTGATGCTATACACCTATCGAATTTAGCTTGTCAGCTTGATAAATTTGTGGCCGAGGGGGGAGCAAAGAATGTTGCTCGCCGCGATGGTATGGCAACAACAATGCTGTCGGCAACTACACATATTGGTAGAATACCCGATTACTATTTTCAGGCTGTAGGTAGTGGAACAGGCGCTATTGCTGCTTGGGAGGCTAATTTACGTCTTATAGAAGATGGTCGTTTTGGTACCAATAAAGCTAAGCTTATGGTATCGCAAAACAGCCCTTTTACACCTATTTACGATGCTTGGAAAGCCGACTCGCGCAATATGTTACCTTTAGACGACGACACAGCACGTAAGCAGGTTATTGAGATTGATGCCAAGGTACTTTCCAACCGTAAACCTCCGTACCCAATAGTTGGAGGCTTGTACGATGCTATGAAAGATGCTGGTGGCGATGTTCTTTTGGCCGATAACAAAGCAGCAGCCGATGCTGCTAAACTATTCTTTGAGCTTGAAGGTAACGATATTCATCCTGCCGCTTCGGTTGCGGTAGCTACTCTTATTGATTATGCAAAAAGTGGTAAAATAGAGAATAATGCTGTTGTAATGGTTAACATTACTGGCGGTGGCGAAGATAGATATAAGAGCCAACATAAGGTTACATACCTAAAACCATCGGTTGTTTTCGATATCGATCCTGATATGGAGACTCTTAAAGCAGAGCTTGATAAGCTGTTTTAAGATGTATTAAAAATATATAACAATAGAGACGTTGCATTTGAGTGACGTCTCTTTTATATGGTGTAAAGTTAAAGTCAATTTATTATAATAGAGCAAAAAAAACAGCATTAAAATTTAATGCTGTTTTTTTTTATTGGTGTATGATTTTTACTTCAACATTGTTTCGAAAAGTAGATTATACTCCTCTTCGTTAATTAGAATATTATATCCCGATGCTTTGTTTTTAATTAGTGACGAAATATATTCTTGGCGATTACTTTCGGTTACATTAATCTCAGATAGTCTTACAGGGCATTTTATTGAAACAAAGAACTCTTCAAATTTCTGGATTGTTATGTCAATGTCATTTGTTCCGAATACTAATTCGCCCAGGCGTGCAATTCTATCAGCCACCTCTTCTTTTTTTACTTTTAGCCATGCAGGGTAAGCAATAGCAAGCGATGCGCCATGTGGTGTGTCGTATAGCAAGCTAAGGTCGTGGCCTAGTGCATGAACGCCCCAGTCGGCCGAGATTTTACCAAAGCTTGTTGTTCCGTTAAGTCCCATTGTTGCAGCATACATTATCTGTGCACGGTAGTCGTAGTTTGTTAAGTCGTTTAATAGTTTAGGAGCAACCTCCATAACATTTTTAATAATAGACGCCGTAAACATATCAGTTAAATCGCACTCGCCCTGGCCAAAGAAAGCCTCTAAGCAATGGGCAATAATATCAGCAATACCATAAGAGGTGTAATCGGCAGGTACTGAATATGTGTACGATGGATCTAGATATGACTCAAGCGGGTTTATTAAAGGCGATGCATAACCAATTTTTTCGCCTGTTTTATGATTTTGCACAACAGCAAAGCTGTTCATCTCGGTACCTGTTGCAGCTAAAGTTAGAACAGCGTACAAGGGAATTACGCTCTTAGGTGTTACAATAAATTTCATAATGTCCCAGCCTTTTGCTTTTTCGGCTATTCCCAGGGCGATAATTTTAGCCGAATCGATAACGCTACCTCCTCCAATGGCAACTATTCCATCAACCATATTTTCAACACCAACAGATATTGCTCCGTCAACATCTTCAATAATCGGGTTCGACTTTATTCCCTTGTAAATAACAAAGTTTATCCCCTCAGAGTTAAGTTGTGTTTTAACAGTATCTAAAATACCATTGTTTTCTATTGATCCTTTTCCGTAAACTATAAGTACATTCTTCGATTTTTTAGAAACGTTTTTACCTAGTTTAAGAACTACATCTTTTCCGAAGAAGAGTTTTGTTGGATTAAAAATTGAAAAATTCTCCATTATTAAAATTATAAAGGGTTATATATTGCGCCACCACAACTATTGCGTTTTGCGCCCGTTACGCTACATAATGTATTAGTATCACCTTTTAATCTCAGATAACCTAATAGAGCAAATACAAAAGCCTCTTTAAAGTCAACTGTTAATTTGTTAGGGACTACTAATTTTGCTTCAGAATATTTTTTTATTGTTTCAATAAAAAAACTATTGTGGGCACCACCACCACTAACAAGAACATTACTGTTTTTGTTCTTTAAATGAGTTGAAATAACAAATGCCAGATGCTCGTAAATTGTATTTAATTTATCTTTTTCGTCTATAGAATACTGCTCAATAATTGGGAAGAAGTATTTGTTAATCCACTCTATTCCCATTGATTTAGGTGGTTTAATTTTATAGTAGTCTAACTTATTAAGTTCGTTAAATAGTTCTTTGTTGAAACAACCATCTTTACCTAGTTGACCATTGTTATCGTAATCAAATCCTAGCTTATTTGAGTAATAGTTTAGTGGTATATTTGCTGGTGAAATATCAAAGGCCACTCTTTTGTTATCACTGTTGTATGATATGTTGGCTATTCCTCCAAGATTTAAGCAGTAGTTATATTGTGAATAGAATAGTTGATCGCCTATTGGAACTAATGGGGCTCCTTGACCACCAAGAGCAACATCTAAAGAGCGGAAATCGCATATTGTAGTGATACCTGTAATAGCCGCTATTGTTGCACCACAACCAATTTGCGTTGTATAACCATCTTGTGGCGAATGAAACACTGTGTGTCCGTGCGATGCTATTAGTGTAGCCTTTATATTATTCTCTTTTATAAATTCATTTACTTGATTAGCAATAAATTCGCCAAACCAAATATTTGTGGAGAGTAGAAACCTGTTGTTGTTGCTATAACAGCTTTTAAGGCGATCCTTAATTTTGTTATTGTAAGGAATTGTTTTGGCAACTATAATTTTACTCTGGTTATAGTTGTCTGAGTTAATGCTACAAGCTGCAATGTCTAGCCCATCAAGCGATGTTCCAGACATTACACCTATGCAAATAACACTGTTATTAATCATTTATCTTAAATATTAAATCGGTAACGGCTCTGTCAAATAGCGATAATATTGTTAACTCTTTTTTCCACTCTTCGTTATTAATAATACCGTTTAAGAAAATGGAGTTATCGTAAGTGTAAGTTTTGTTTGATCTAACATTAACCTCGTATTTTTCAATAGGTAGATAACCAAAGTTGTTGTAAACATAGAAGTTTAATTGAATTTCTGGTTTAAAAGGATTTAAGTTTGTTGTGTCGTTTAGTGCTACTGAGTCTACTGCACTAACTACCTTACCAAACTCTGTTTGCCCTTTATCTAAATTATCCTTAATCTCTATCTCTACTTCAAAAAATACTTTTGAGTTGCTCTTCTTTATTGCTTTTTGAATTGATATATCAGGGAATCCTGTTTTATCATATTTAATTTTATTCGTAAAGCTTCTAATGGGTTGAATATCTAGCCCGACTTCCATTTTAAGTCTGTCTTCTAAATGACTATAAAGCATTGCTTTAATTCTTTTTTCAATGCGTATTTCGTTATCTTCAGCAGGAAATTTGTCAATAAATTTTTCTAAGGCAGGATTCAGTTCACTATAGATTGTTAAATTATAATCAAATAGGACCATCGCTTTGTTTCTGTATTGATAACCAAATGAATTGATTAATAAGAAGGCATTAAAAATGATTAATAGACTGATTTTCTTCATTTCAATTTAAATTTTTGTGTTGTACTTTTTTTCTAATACTAGATAGTAAATCTTTATCAAGTATTTTGTTCAAATAAAGAATAAAAATAGTTTATAGATACCATTTTCCTAAATGAATGATGATTCGTTTGATAATTATATTGTTAAAGAGTTTATACAGCTAATTTTTTTGATTTTGTTATCTATTTTCTGTTGTTTAATATTAGATTCTTACCCATAGTAAAGCTTCTTTTTGGCATAAAACAGCTCAATAATCATTTTTTATAATGAAAATTATTGCGGTTAGCCTTACCTTTGAAAATATTAATAGAACATAATATGGATAAAAATGAATACTACGCATACAAAAGTGTAGGAGCGTTATTTCAGTTAAAAGCTAAGCAGTATGGCGAGAAAACATTATTTCGTTTTAAGGATAATGAATCTGGTGCCTGGAATGATTTAAGTTGGAATATGGTGGCAAATGATGTTAATCTTGTTTCATGTGCTTTGCTTGCTATTGGCTGTGGTGAAAAAGAGATAGTAGGAATATGTTCGCCTAATTATCATTATTGGACCATTACAGATTATGCTATATATGGATTTAGAGGGATTTCTGTACCTATATATCCAACAAGTAGTCCTTCACAGATAAAATATATTGTTGATGAAACAAATATGCGCTTTTTATTTGTCGGCAATCAGGATCAATACGACAAAGCTATATCGATTGAATCGTCGCTAGAGAAAATTATAGTTTTTGATTCGTCTACAGATCTTAAGAATGATGATCGTGCAGTTTATTTTAGCGATCTGTTAAAAATAGGAGAAGAAAATAGAGCAGCTTATTCGAAGGTGGTTGAAAATTATCTGGCAAATGCAACTAAAGACGATGTTGCAACAATAATTTATACCTCTGGAACTACTGGTGAGCCCAAAGGAGCAATTTTAAAAAATACAAATTTCTTTTTTGCCTTTTATCTACATGATATAAGGGTTAAAGTTGACGATACAGACACTTCGATAACCTTTTTGCCTTTGAGTCATGTTTACGAGCGATCGTGGGGTTACTATATAATGTACAAAGGGTCTGTTATTGTATTTATGGATGATCCAAAGAATATTTTACCAATGCTAAAAGAGGTTAAACCAACAATGCTTTGCACAGTGCCTCGTTTCTATGAAAAAATATACGAAGGCATTTGGGATAAAGTATCCTCTTGGAGTAAAACCAAGCAAAATATTGTAAAATGGGCTATTACTGTTGGTAAGAAATACTCTTACCGAAAAAAAGAGGGTAAGGTAATATACATTGGCCTTTTGTTGAAACAAAAGATAGCTAAGAAGCTTGTTTTTGATAAGATTAATAGTGTGCTTGGTGGTAATCTGCGATTGTCGCCTTGTGGTGGAGCTGCTTTGTCGCCTAAGATCGTTGAATTTTTTCACTCAATTGGTCTTATGCTAAATCATGGTTATGGTTTGACGGAGACTACTGCAACTGTTTCGTGTTATGAAACTCAGGGTTATGAGTACGATAGTGTTGGTAAGATTATGCCAGATGTAGAGGTGCTTATTAATGAAGATAATGAGATCTTAATTAAGGGTGATTCTGTATTTCATGGATATTACAAAAAGGAAGATGCTACTAATGAAGCTTTTGATGGAGGATGGTTTAAAACAGGCGATGCTGGTATTCTTACAGAAAAAGGAAATCTTAGAATTACCGATAGAATAAAGGATATTATTAAGACTTCGGGCGGTAAATATGTTGCTCCTCAGATGCTTGAGGGTATGCTGTCGCATAGTAGTTTCATTAACCAGATTGCTGTTGTTGGAAATAAACGTAAATATATATCGGCTCTTATTGTTCCCGAGTTTTCGAAATTAAAACAGTGGGCTGCTGATAATGGTATTTCGTATTCAGACAATATTGATTTAGTGAATAACGAAAAGGTTGTTGATCTTTTTCAAACAGAAATAGATGATCATTGTAAAGATTTAGCACCCTTTGAGAAGATAATTAGATTTACGCTTTTAGGTAAAGAATTTACTCTTGAAAGTGGTGAGATTACTGCTACACTTAAGATTCGTCGTAAGGCTATTAATATGATTTACGCAAAAGAGATTGAGAATATGTATTCATAGAGTATTATTCAATCTTTATAAAAGATTATAAGCCTATTAATATAGAGGTGGATTTAAATGCCTCTTGTTTTAGGATGACATAAATTTTAAAGGATGCAATACGAGTTTTTAAGCTCAGTTATTGTATCCTTTGTTTTTATATGAAGTGCACAAAATGAAAAGTTAGATATCTTATTAAATTGATTTTATCATCTTATAGCGATTAACTACTTTTTGCGTATATTGTACGCATATGAAAGATCAAAATATAAAATTAGCTGTTGATGCTGTAGTGTTTGGGTACAAAGATGATGGCCTTTTTGTTTTGCTTGTGAAGCAAAAATATGGACCTTTTATAAATCAATGGGTACTTCCAGGTGGATTTGTCAAGCATGATGAAGCTTTGATTGATGCTGTTTATCGCGAGTTATTGGAAGAGACAAATGTTGAATTAGATTATCTGGAACAGCTTTATACTTTTGGAGATGATATTAAGAGGGATCCTAGATTTAGGGTTGTTTCTGTTGCTTATTTAGGTCTTGTAAACCCAAAGAGGGTTAGTATTAAACCAGATACAGATGCTCTGGATGTGGCTTGGTTTAGAGTCGATAATATTGAGATCCTTCCTTTTGATCATAAATTGATAATTGACAAGGGTATAGAGCGTTTACAAAGCAAATTGAATTATAAACCTATTGGTTTTGATTTATTGGATGATGAATTTGTTTTCTCCGATTTGGAAAATCTATATAGAACAATTCTTTGTCGTGATATTGATAGAAGAAATTTCAGAAAGAAGATTTTAAGTTTTGGTATTCTGGAAGAAACTAAAAAAGTTAAAAGTGTTGGTAGCGGTAGACCTGGGAAAGTTTATACCTTTAATAAGGTTAAATATAAGGAGTTAGAAGAGTCTGGCTTTGTGTTTGAAATAAAGTTTGCGTAAAGAGTACACAAAAAGCTTGGTTTAATAAAAATCATTGTTACATTTGTGTAAAAAATACGCAAAATGATACTAAACTTAGATAGTCAATTTAAACCTTACAAGAGTAAGAAAGAGATATTGTTTAAACAATTTGTTTTTCCCGGGGGAGAGCCTCATATAAAAATTGAGGAGAGCACTATTTTATCTGACGAAGTAACTATAACCCATAGGGTCGATAATTTTAACAAAATTGGTGAAATCCTTTTGGCAAACGATGCGTTACATCGAATGGGGTTCAGTAAAATTAATTTAACCATTCCATACTTTCCTGCTGCACGTCAAGACAGGGTTATGGTAAAGGGAGAACCGTTAACTGTTAAGATTTATGCTGATATAATTAATGGTTGTAACTTTAATAAGGTTACAATTTTTGATGCTCACTCTGAAGTTGCTCCTGCTTTGTTAAATAATTGTGAGGTTGTGACTAACAATAGTTTTATTGATAAGGTAGTTAAAGAGATTAATGAAGATGTTTTTTTAATATCACCTGATGGAGGTGCTCTGAAAAAAATATATAAGATTGCTACTCATCTTGTTAAATACGAAGTGATTGAATGCTCTAAGTCTAGAGATGTAGCTTCGGGAGTTATTAAAGATTTTAAAGTCTATGCTGACGATTTAAATAACAAATCGTGTCTTATTGTCGATGATATATGTGACGGAGGAGGTACTTTTTTAGGATTAGCAAAAGCTTTAAAGGAGAAAAATGCAGGCTCTTTATACCTTGCTGTTAGCCATGGAATATTTAGTAATGGCTTAAGCAATCTAAACCAATGTTTCGATAAAATTTTTACTACTGATTCGTTCAAAACCTTTGATAACAATCAGCAATTTGCTCAATTTAAACTTGCCGATGGTTTGTTGTTATAAACTTGCGTTAAGTTTTTGATAGTTATCATGAATTAATTTAATAATAGACACTTAATCTTTTTAATTATGAATCCACTTGGACTAACAGATGGCTATAAAGTAGATCACCGAAGACAATATCCTAATAGTACTACATTGGTATATTCTAATTGGACTCCACGTAATAGTAGAATCGAAAATATTAATGAAGTAGTTTTTTTTGGGCTTCAATATTTTCTCAAAAAATATGTAATTGATGATTTTGAAAAATATTTTTTCAGTCAGCCTAAAGAGGATGTGGTAAAAAAATATTCTAGAAGAATTAATAATTATCTTGGACCTAACTCTGTTGGGTCGGAGCATATTTCAGAATTACATGATTTGGGATATATTCCAATGGTTTTTAAAGCACTTCCCGAAGGAGTAGCAGTTCCTTTGAGAGTTCCAATGTTTACAATGTATAATACAATTGATAAATTCTTTTGGCTTACAAATTATTTCGAGACGTTACTTTCTACAACTGTTTGGATGCCTTGTAATTCAGCCACACTTGCAAGAGAGTATCGTAAAATTCTTGATAAATATGCAACAGAGACAACTTCGGTACCTGAGTTTGTAAATTGGCAAGGACACGATTTCTCAATGAGAGGTATGGCTGGTTTAGAGGCAGCTACTATCAGTGGTGCTGGTCATTTACTTAGTTTTACTGGTACAGATACAATTCCAAGTATCGATTTTCTTGAAGAGTATTATGGAGCTAATTCCGATAACGAACTAGTTGGAGGATCGGTTGCTGCTACTGAACATTCTGTTATGAGTATGGGTACCGATTCGGGTGAGTTTGAAACCTTTAAAAGACTCATAACTGAGGTGTATCCTGCTGGGGTGGTTTCTATAGTTTCCGATACTTGGGACTTATGGAGAGTGTTAACAGATTTTTTACCAAGGTTAAAAAACGAAGTAATTGCAAGAGACGGTAAAGTTGTTGTTAGACCAGATAGTGGTGATCCTGTTAAAATTATCTGCGGTAATACTGATTCATTAAACAAAGCAGAGCAAAAAGGGGTAGTTGAACTTCTTTGGGATTTGTTTGGTGGTGTTGTTAACGATAAAGGATTTAAAGAGCTAGATAGTCATATTGGAGCTATTTATGGCGATAGTATTACTCTTGAACGAGCTAAAGCAATTTGTGAAAATCTAAAACTAAAGGGATTTGCTTCTACAAATGTTGTTTTGGGTATTGGTTCATATACTTATCAGCATAATACAAGAGATACTTTTGGGTTTGCTATGAAAGCTACCTATGGTGAAGTAGATGGAAAAGGTCGTGAAATATTTAAAGATCCTGTTACCGATGATGGAACTAAAAAGTCGGCTAGAGGTCTAATGAAAGTAGTAAAAGAAAACGGAAAATATAAACTATTGGATAGAGTTTCTTGGGAAGATGAAAAAGAGGGTGAGCTTATTGAAGTATTTAAAAATGGAGCTCTTTTAGTAAATCATTCACTGAAAGATATTCGTGAAAGAGTTAAGTTGTAATAGTGTACTTTGATCCGAAAAACTTTCGGATCAAAGTGGTTTATTATTATTTCCATATAAACATATTTATTTTAAAGGTGACTTGAAAATATAAATAGTACAAGAATTAAATGCTAGAATAAGTTATTTGTTTAATCATTTCAATATTCTGAGTTTTATCTTGAAAACTATAATCAATAAGAAACGACTTAAAGAGGATTGTATATAACAAAGGCTAAATTTATTCTGTATTACGAGCTTCTTTATAGTTTAGAGCAATTAAATAAAATGAATAATAGGTTTGTACGTCAATGTTTATGCTAGAGGATTGTTATACATAGTAGGGGATTAAGTTTGTTTTGCTTTCGTATCTGCTGCAATTGAAATTAGTAATTAACTATCTGTTAAGTAGATTTTAATTCTGTAATAAGTTTTGCTGATATAAAAGAGTATTCTAATGTTACTAACTATAGCTCCATTTTGTATTATTGAGGATATTAATTATTATATTTGATGAAATTATAGTCAGTACGCAGATTGTAATTTAATCATATCACGGTGTAAATCAATTTTATTATGTTTTTTGGTCAAAATATTAAGCTTCTTCGAAAAAGGAGAAAGTTATCTCAAGCCGAAGTGTCATCGGTATTAGATATACCACGTTCGTCTTATAGCGGTTACGAAAATCAGACTGTGCAGCCACCTTTTGCTACATTGATTAAAATATCGGAATTTTATAAAATCACTATCGATAAATTAATTAAATATAATTTCGAGACAATATCAGAAACTCAATTAAATGATCTAGAACAAGGGTTCGATATTGATGTAAAAGGAGATAAGTTGAGAATACTTGCAACTACACTCAATAGTAATAACGACGAAAACATAGAACTTATTCCAGAAAAGGCTAAAGCTGGTTATACTGCTGGTTATTCCGATCCTGAATATATAAGTAGACTACCTGTTTTTAGTCTCCCTTTTCTATCAAAAGAGCGCAAATACCGAGCTTTTTATATCTCGGGTGATTCAATGCTTCCTCTTGTTGATGGTAATATTGTTATTTGCGAGTATGTTGTAGATTGGAATAATATAAAAGACGGCGAAAGTTGTATTGTTGTAACAAAAAATGATGGCATAGTATTAAAGAAGGTGTATAATCAGTTACAACAGAGTAGCTCTTTTTTGTTATGCTCCACAAATACAGTATATGATCCTTATCTTGTAAATATTAATTCTATTACTGAGATATGGAAACAGGTTGCATATATTGGCTTGGGAGAACTCGTTATAAACAGAAATAAGGAGTTTAAAGATGATGCTATACAAAAACTTCAAAGACAGGTTGCAATACTGATGGCCGAAAAATTTTAATATTTATTTGTGTTATAGTAAACATAGAGTTACTATAACACAAATATTGTTGTTACATAAATAGGCGTGCCAATCGCTCTTTAAATTTAGAATATGAAGGGTAGCGTAGCTTTATATCAATAAACGTTGACTTAAATATAACTGAACGACTATGAGAAAAAGCTTCAAAACTAGTTTTGCCATGATAGCTGCCAATACCGCTATTACCTACACCTCCAAAAGGCAGATTATGATTGGCAATATGCATAACTACTTCGTTAATACATGCTCCTCCCGAATTTGTGTTTGTTAGAACAAATTGCTGCTTTTTTTTATTCTCCCCAAAATAGTATAAGGCTAAAGGTCTTGGGTTTTTATTTATATAACCAATAACTTCATTAATGTCATCAAATTCAATTATAGGGAATATTGGACCAAAAATCTCACTCTTCATAACTGGCTGGTTATAGGAAACATTATTTAAGATAGTTGGTTGAAAGTATTTCTGCTCAATATCATATTCACCGCCATAATAAATTTCACTTTCAATTAGGTATTTTGATAATCTCTCTACATTTTCTTTTGTCGAAATTCGTCCATAATCTTCCGATTCCTTCGCGTTTAGACCATAAAAGGTTTCTGTTTTATCTGCAAGAAGGGACATAAACTTCTGTTTAACATCTTTATGAACCATAAAATAATCTGGAGCTATGCATGTTTGTCCCGCGTTAAGTAGTTTTCCCCATACAACTCTTGATGCTGCTGTTTTTAAATTTGCATCCTTATCGATTATACATGGACTTTTACCACCAAGCTCAAGTATTACTGGAGTTGTATTCTCTGCTGCTGCTTTCATGACGATTTTACCAACCTTTGGACTCCCAGTAAAAAATATTAGATCCCATTTTTGTTGCAATAATAGAGTATTCAATTCAATACCACCTAGGAAAATTGCTACAAGCTCTTTATTGAATGCTGATTCTATGATTTTCTGAAGTACAGTTGCAACATTTGGTGTATATTCAGATGGTTTTAACACAGCGCAGTTTCCTGCACTTATGGCACCAATTAATGGGTTAATTAGGAGCTGAAATGGATAATTCCAAGGAGCTATTATTAAAACCTGACCATATGGTTTTTTATATATTTTACTTACTGAATAAAAGTGGATAATCTGCGGGGTTGAAACTTTTTTCGGACTGGCCCATTTTTTTATATTCTTAATATGTAAGTCTATTTCAGAGTATACTATACCTATTTCTGTTGTATATGATTCGAATCTTGATTTTCGAAGATCTTTCCAAAGTGCTACTAGCAACTCTTCTTCGTGAATCTTTATTGAGCTTTTAAGTCTTTTTAGAGCTGATATTCTATTGTTTATGTTTTTTGAATCTGCAGAGAGTTGAAATTTCCTCTGTGTTTTTAAAACGTCTATTATTGTTTTTTCCATATAGTAAAATATAAAAAGATTAAAAACCAACTCATTTGAGATGTAAATATACTAAACATTATATCACGCATTTTTTCGAATTGCGAGAAAGTAATAAAATATATAGATAAACGCTATAGTTCTGTGTTGTATTTATATAACTTTGTAAAGTGATTATATTTCACTGTTATAGCATCCTTAAGTTAATTTATGATAGTGTAATTTAACTCTAATAAAATTATTTTTTTTAGAGTTAAAAAGAGTCTTTTTTTATTTGTGGATGTAAATGGAATACGCATTAGAATAGATTTAATTTAATTATCAATTTATGAAAACTATAAACACATGAGCGAGAATTTTTACCGTAGAATCTTATTTAGTTTGCTGATTTTTTGTCTTTTTATTAGCAGTTTATTTGGAGAACAATTAACATTATCTGGAAAAATAAAGAACTATTCAAAAAGTGTTTGTTATTTATATAATCTTGATTTGGAGAGTTCTATTGCTGAGCAGAGTATCTCTTTAGAGATAGATGATTCGCATAATTTTATTGTTGATTTGGATTTAGATAGTCCTAAATATTTTGAGTTATTTGGGCAAGTTGTTTTTTTATTACCAGGGCACAATCTTCAATTAGAATTGGATTATCTGGAACCAGAATCAGTAAATTTTATTGGTTATACATCTGACCAATGTTATTACCTACATAAGGTTTTTAATTTAAAAAAAGCTAATATCTTTAGCACTATACCTTTGAATCTCAAAATTCAACAGGTTGGAGATATTATTAATGAGCTATTGGCGCCTTTGTATTCGAATCTTTATTCTGGTTTTCTGCATCCTTCTAATTATTTTGTTAAAACAGAATTATTGAGGTTAAAAAGTATTTATTTCAATATGCTTTTTTCGTATCCTTTTGAGCAGGCAGTGATATCACTGAATTGTTCAAAAAATTCAAAATCGTTAATAACTATATATGAATTGTATTCTGACGATATGTTTAACTTTATTAATCAACACAGCTATAAGAGCTGTTTGGATACAAAAGAATATAGAGAAGTATTAACTCTTTTTTTTAATCATGTTGATAAAGATTTAATTGATAGATTATATTCAAAGAGTTGGTTGTTGGATTATTTCTTTATCACAAATCAGTTGTTTCAGTTTTCCTTAAATCCGACTGAGAATTCTATGAAAAGTCTTTTCGAGAATATTAAAGAGTCTCTATATAATAGGGAATTATTAGCCTCGATTGAACTTTTGGAAGAACAATATAAGCAATTAGATGAGGGGCAAATAGCAATTGATTTAGTTGTTGTTGGTTTGGATAATAGAAGGCATAATTTATCTGAATTACAAGGGAAGCTACTTGTGATTAACTTTTGGGCTGTATGGAATAAAGAGAGTTTAATAGAACTTAATTATATTAATAAACTTAAAGATAAATATAAAGGACATAATCAGGATTTAGAATTTATATCAATATCGATTG
>JAFGOQ010000100.1 GCA_016926405.1 Bacteroidales bacterium | reverse complement strand
GAGCGGAGTCGAAACGTTGTGTTTTCAATGAAACAATCCTTCGACTACGCTCAGGATGACAGTTTAATTTAGTTTTTGGACATCCTCATTATTATGTTGTGGTAAATGTTATATCGAAAAATCGTTGTCAATAAAAAAGAGAGCTCCTGTTTCGGGTTCTCGTTTTACGGTAACTGTAATTTCGCTACTTGTTACCGAGTGGTTGTTTTTATCGACAACCTCTATTTTAACCTTTTTAATATTATTTGCAGGTGTTGTTTCGTCGAAAACAAAAGGGCCAATAGTAAACTCACTATTGTTTACAGGTCCCGATATCAATACATTATTAATGTATAATGAATAGGTATACGGATTTGTTGTACCTGTGCAGTTTGCTTTAACTGTAATATTATCGTTTTCGCAAACATTGTTACCTGTTTTATCGGTTGTAACATTAACTTCTACCTCGTTAATAACTGTTACAGTAAACGACGATGTAGCAACAGCATTTCCATTACCATCGTCTAACTTATATGTTACAGTCGTTGTTCCTACATTGAAAAACGACCCCGACGATTTACCAGCAAACAACACCCCATTAACTGCACTACCAGCACAGTTATCGTTAAATGTAGGAGCTGTATATGTAACCGCTTTACCAGCATCAGAAGATCCGCAATAAACTGTAATATTAGCAGTATTAGTATTTACCGTTGGAGCAATATTGTCGACAATAGTTACCTGAGCTGTACACTCGTCTTGCAACCCGTCGTTATCAATAACAGTTAAAGTAATTGCCTTTGTTGTTCCTGCATCGCTACAGTCAAATTCTAATGAGTTTACTCCATTAACTTTTCTGCTGGCAATAGTTCCGTCGGCATCAGACGAACCATTATCGATATTGGCAGGTAAAAGAGTTACTTTACCCGAGTTATTTAAAGCAAGAGTAATATTTTTACATCTAGCTGTTGGTTTAATTTTGTTTTTCAGAATCTCGATTCGTACCAGAGTCCAAGCCGATTGAAAAACAGGTTCGGCACCAATTTTTTTATCCGATATTTTATAGTTGAAATCTTCAAAACCTGTTGCTCCGGCATTAGGAGTGTATGTCATATTACCAGTATTGGGGTCGTATGTTATTGTACCCTTTGTAGGTGCTCTGTCTTTAATAATAGAACCAAGGTTAATTGTGCTATTACCATCTTGGTCGTTATCGTTTGTTGTTACATTAAAAGTAATAGGTGTATTTTCGGGTGTCGAATAGCTATCGGCAACACCCTGAGGTGCGTAGTTATTATAAAACTGAATATTTACAGTAGCAGTAGTAATTGCCGAAGTTTGACCATCGTCGTCTTTTAGTCGATATGTAAATTTATCTTCACCAAAATTTTGTCCCGAAGGCTCGTAAACAAAAGTATTGTTGGGGTAAAACCACACAGTACCTTTTGTTCCATTAGTAACAATTTCGGCTTTAGCATTATCGCCTAGCCCTTTATCGTTATCTTTTACATCGCCATAAAGTAAAGTAAACGAAGGATGATTTCGTTCTAAAACATTGTACGAATCGTCGATACCAACAGGAGTGTCGTTAACAGGTGTAACAGCAATAGTTACTATTGCTGTAGATGTTTCGCCATCGGCATCGGTAATTTTATAAGTAAAAGAGTCGTCGCCATGATAGTTTGCCTTAGGCATATAGGTAAATTCGCCTGTAGTAGTATTTAAATTTAGCGTTCCGTTTGCAACACCGCTTGTAACAACAATATTTATTGGAGTGTCGCCTAATCCTGTGTCGTTAGTAATCACATTACCCGATAGAGCAACGGCAGGATCTTCTAAGCACGTATACAAATCGTCTTTAGCCATGGGGGTTTCGTCGTCGTCAACAATAGTTCCTGTAGCGGTATCTTTTACAATACCCACAGCATTGCCTGTAACAGCAATTTTAACCGAAAGGGTTTCGTTGCCTTCTGTTTGTGTGTCTTGTTTTGTTTGTACCGATATAATTGTTGAAGCACTGTTCTTAGCAATTGTACCTGTTAAAGGCGAAGGTAAAGTATAGTCGCCGTTACTTGTAGTAATATTTGTAATACTAAAAGAGAAATTTGTAATGCTAGTTCGAAGCAAAGTAGTATTTACTTTAAACTGTAACACGCCCCCTTCTGTAACCGAAGCATCGTCGATAAACAACATGGGCTTACCGCTATTATCGGTTATTGTTCCTGTATATATTAAAGGATTAGCCGATATTGTTGCATTAACAGGGTTAGTTATGTTAAGAGTTAATGTTTCGGGAACCTCGGAAACACCATCGTTTGCAACAGGTATTGTAATTTGTTTTGATGTTTGACCCGGTGTAAAAATTAAATTCTGAATAGCAGTGGCAAAAGTATAATCGCTGCCATTTGTTGCTGTTCCTTCTTTTATTTGATAATTAGCCGAAACATTCTCACTACATGGCGACGATAAATTAACAGTAAAAACCATGTCCGATCCCTCTGTACCAATAACACTACTACTCGACAGAGTTGGTTTAACTTCGTTATCGATAATTCTAATTTCGCAATTGCTGTTTGGTATCGAAGAATTATTATTACCCGAAAGCGATGCATTAATTGTTTCGTATCCTAAAGCATTAGGCTCGTATATATTGTCGTCTACAATAGTTATTTCAACATTTTTTTCGGTTTCGTCGGGAGTAAAAGTAACCACCCCAGTGGCTGTGCAATTATAGTCGGCAGGCTTGGTAGCTGTACCATCGGCAATACTATAGTTTGCATTAATTGTATATCCCGACTCTTTATCGAGTTTAATTAAAAGATTATACTTCCCTCCTGCTACATTTTCGTCGACATTGTCTGATGTTTTAAATATAATTTTTGAAGGTATATCGCCATCGTCTTTAATAGTAACAGTAGCTTCGGTTTCGCTAATATTAGCTAAGTCGGCATTTGATATAGTAAACTTAAATGTTTCGTCGGGCTCGTTAAAATTATCATCGGTAATAGGAATTGATATTTTAACAGTTTTCTTATTTGCAGGAATAGTTCCTCTACCACGAGTTTCGGTATAATCCTTACCATTTCGAGCCGTAATATCGGTAGTTGCATAATCAAATTTAACATCAACAGGCATAAAATGTGTCATTTCGATAGTTACCTCGGCATTAGGCTGACCTTCGGTAACCGAAACATCGGTAACTTTAATACATGGAATTGCATCAACCGTATTTGAAGGAAACGTTTCGGTTGTAACACCAGCACACTGCATCATGGCAGTTACTTTATATCTACCAGGTTCAAGCACCTCGTATGTATCGGCAGTTGCCCCAACTATTTTTGTATTATTTCTGTACCACTGATAAGTGGTGTATGGATTACCAATAACTTTAAGAATCATATCGCCAGCACAAAGGGCATAACCATCAATTTTTGGTGCCGCATTAATTGCAGGAATATCGCCAAATCCCGAAAAATAGCCATAGCGTGTACCGCCAGTATTATTACCATTAATTGTACCTATATGAAAAATATCGTTGGAATTACCAATAACAGTAGTTTGGCCTGAAGGTATTTCGGATGTAGTAAAATCGATACGAGCAGCCTTCCAAAAGGCATTTGTTGGTAGAGTAATGAAAGTTGCGTTATTAAGTTTATTTCGCACACTAGCTCTGTTAGAAGTAAAATTATGTTCGGCTCCATCTCTTACTAATACAATTAGCTTAAATTTTTCGTTTGTCGATCGGGTGAAACTAACACTTTGCGACCCTGTACATTTATCAACAGCCGGAAGAATAGCCGAACCCATTTCGTTACCAAAACCGGTAACCTGCCATGCATATACTGGTTTATTAGCAGCAATATGAGTTGCTTCGTTTATTAATTCAACCATATATGTTTCGCCAGTGTTTATTGTTGTAGCATATACACCTTCAATAGAAATATTTGTATTGTTTTCTGTAGCTACAAGATAAACTGACTCTTGATAAGAGGTTCCTACACGGTAGTTACCTGAATTTCTAAACCAAATATTTCCATCTAATGTGTGCCATCCTGTTGTGAAATATCCTGTATTCCTTGACCATACTGCTCTATTATTAGGTACATACACTAATTGATTAGTATAAACCGCATAACCAGAGTCAAACCATTTCATCTTATCTCCACTCTGCAGCTCCCCCCTAATAGCAATATACTCTTTACCAATAATATCAACAGGCACAATTTGGTCGCCACCAATATCGTGGCTACCGCTAAACTCGCCATCCATAGAGTCGTCTGTTTGCGATATTGCTACATTTTTAAGTATAGTACCCGAAACATCGTGAGCCCTAATATGCAATCCCGATAAATGGTCGTTTGCCGAAATACCAAATGTTGGAGCTGTTGCGGTTAGCGATTGGGGTGTAGCATGAAATGTCTCGCCTTTGTTAAATGGACCAAAACGCACTGTTCCTGTTATTGGTGTTGATGTGTTATTGTACATCTTCTTTCCTGTGGGTACATCTATAGTTATGTATGTATTATCTTCGGAAAACACAATATCGGCAGCAGAACGAGGATGATCGTTATAATAATGGTTTGTAAATCGATTTTGAAAAGGAACATAGAATTCCGAACCAAGTGCATTTTTACCCTTTAGTGAATATAAATCACAGTTCCTATCTCTAGCAACCTCGTAATACGAAGTAATATCTTCTGTTGAATGTATTAATATACCTTTATTGTTTTTCCCTGGTATTGATGCATCATAATTACTAACAAACTCGTTTTCTATTTGTGCAATCCATGTAGATAAATCGATTCGTTTTGTAGTGTTTGCAGCTAAACTATGTGTTTGAGTTGTAAAAGCGCTGTTTGCAGGCATACTAATGGTTACTGTAGCAGCTTTATCGAGTGTAGTTACATTTAAATATATAGGTCTATCGCCATGTATATTTGAAACCTGAGGCGCAACAAACCAAAATGTGGTGTCTGTTTGTGCAAAAGTATTAAATGCCATTAGTAACATGGCAAGAGTTATAATTATTCTACGCATTAAATATATCCTTTTTGCTAATAGGGGTGCAAAAGTAGTAATAATTGATAATTATCAACGATGCAAGTTATTATAATGTATATAAAAAATATTTATTCATTGTTAATAGCAATTATAACACAAGTTCTCATTAGCTAAAAAAAACTTACAGCATAAAAAAACCGCCCCAAAAGGGCGGTTTATATTAGCTAAAATTATTTATTACGTGATATTGTTCTCCTGTTTCGGGGGTTCGGGTTACAGTAACATCTTTTGTTACCTCAACTGTTTTTCCCGATACTTTATGTGTTACAACCAATTTTACAGTTACAGTAATTGTAGTAGGCGAAGTTGGGTTGTCCCAAGTAACAACAACAGGATTTGTTGTATCGTCGGAAACAGTACACTTTAATATAGTCCATTTATAGGTATAGTCGGCATTAGCTGTTGCAGTAAAGCTGTCGCTATGGCCACCACAGTGATGAGCATTATCTTCGGTGATAACAGGAGTAAATGGAGGAATAAGAGTAATATTAATCTTATTTGTTAAAGTATTATTACAACCATTTCCATTTGTCAAAACTATATAATACTCGCCTGTGCGTGTTGGATTATAATCAACAACAATATCTCCACCAGCATTTGAAGGCACAACAGCACTAACTGCTGAATTATCGTTTGCATCGAAAACTTGAATATTTAATCCCATAGGAAGACCATTTATTGTTACTTGCGCAGTTGTTGACTCAACGACAGTTGCATCATAAGTAATAGTATAATTATCAAGCGGAAGAACAAATACATCAACATTAATTTCGCTAAAAGCAGTATTAATACCAACCGTCTCATCAACTCTAACTTTTCTATTGGTTCCAACACTATTCCAAGTAACTTCAATTTCGTTTGTTCCCTGTTCAATAAAACTACCACCTGTAACAGACCAAACAAAAGTATGACCTACGGCAACCGCTGTAGTATATTTTTCTACATCACCAATACAAACAGAATTTTTACCAGATACATTGGGTGTTGGCATTTCTGATAGGCTAACATTTAATCTGTTTGTTGTTGAACAGCCCGATGCAGAAGTCTCGGTAAGCTCAATCCAAGCATTTGTTGTTCCAACAGGTCCCCATTTCACAGTAACCTGATGGCTTCCCGTTGAAGAAGAAGTTATTACACCTCCATTGATAGACCACGAATATGTGTGACCAGGATCTGTAACTGTTCCCGAATGGTAAATATCTCCTGCAAGATTAAAGTTTGATGCAGTTTTACCTTCAACTTTAGGCGTTGGTGTTTCGTTTATTCTTACAGTAACCGACTTATTAAAATCGCTCACTCCATGACTACCTGTAGCATCCCAAACATCTGATATTTTAATTACATAATCATCATTACCATTAATATTAAAAAGATCATCAGCACTAATAAATAATTTATAAGGTTGAGTATTAATACCCGTTACATTTTTAGAGTTACCTCCATTAATAGTATAAGTGAAATTATATGGAGCAACGCCTGTAAGAAGTATTTCAATTTCGGCATTAGAACCATCATTACATAATTCAATATCGGTTGTATTTATAACAGCAGTAGGACGACTCTCAACAGCTAGAGTATAAAACCCTGTGCCTAAATCGGAATTACTCTCAACACTTCCGCTATTAACGCCACCATCTAAAACTCTATCGCCAGCAGCAATCCACTCAGAAGTTTCCCATTTAGCAATACGCATTTTGTTAATTCGCTCTGAAGCAACTGTTGGAATTACGCCAGACAAGTTATCCCAACGTAAACGTATTCCTGCTTTACTAGCCGCATTTGTCGATTTAATCTGCCAGTATTCATTATTTGAAACAATCTCAATTGGTGCTTTAACGCTTAAATGGTTCATTGAAGGCACAGCATTATCAGGATTATTATTAAAATATTCTGCTTGCCAATACTCGTTTACAGCATTAGTCGAATTAAATATCAGAGAATTAGCATATCTAGAGCCATTTCCTATGGGGAAGTAAAAATATCCTCCTGGTGCAATATTCTTTTGCAATGGCCCATCAATATATGATGAAATTGATCCACCAATTATAGCATTTGGAGAGATATTAGCTAATTTAAGAATACTACTTGATGATGTTTTAACAATACCATCAGTAAGCGAAAGATTATTTAAAACTGTTATATGATTACTGTTAATAGTAACTCCATTGCTATTATTGATAATTAGATCATAGAAGTTTTGAGCAGAATTCACAGTAATATTTTGAGATACTGTTCCATCAAAATAGACCTCTCCAAAACCAGGACTAAAAGTTCCTGTTCCATTAGCTACCCAATTATTCTTAGCGATAATACGCTTACTAAAGTTACCATTTTCCAATGTTGTTCTATCTTGAATTGTAATTGTTCCATTCACTGTAAACCCATTATTGGCAAGTGTAATAGTATTAGACTCAGAAGGGTTACTGGCAAAAATCACATTCTGGTATAATCTAGTTTCAGGTAATGTACCATTACCATAATATTCTATTGTACTTCCAAAAGTAGACATAAATACAGAAAAATCACCTCCAGGAAAGACAAAGTAGCCCGAACTAGTAGATTTAATTTTAATTTTTCCTCCTCCTGACACAAATCCAATATCGTGAAGGTTTGTATTACCAAAATCAATTGTTCCACCAGCAGCAACATCAACAGAATAAGAATAACAATTATTACTCCTTACATTTATAGTGTGCCCATTGGCTATTTTAACAGGATTACCATCTGGTATTACGCCTGCAGATACACCCCCATGCCCAGTAAATGACCATGAATTTGGATTATCCCAATCTCCAATATTAGTTCTACTGTAAAGAATTGGTTTATCAACAAAGTTAGCATCTTCACCAGCTGTGTATTCGGCTTCTATTATAGTATTACTAGGAAAAGTTATTGTATTTGCTAATGCATTTACACCAAAAGGATTAAGTTTGGTCCATTTATAATTTTCATAAAAAGCTCCTTTATAGTTTCCTATTGCACCTTTAACATCGCTTGGATTAAATGTAAAAACTTTACTAAAAGAGGCTCCTGTAAGTCCTTGTTTATAAACCGACCAATAATAGTTAAGCTGATTATCTGAATTAGCATCAGAAGATTTATGTGCAAAGTTAATTGGACGAACTCGTATAGAACCACCTGACGAAACACCAGTAGCTGTTATAGTTGCAGGAGTATACTTTCCTGCTACACCAAATGGATATGTAAAAGTTCCGTTCCCTGAAAAAAGTTTTGAGATACCCATATCGCGCAATGCACCATTGGTTACAATCATGTGATCTACGTCGGTTGTACCTGTAATTGAAGCAGATGTTCCAAGCGTTAATTGATATTCATCTATAACCAACGATCCTTTATTAAATTCAACACTTCCATTAACAGTGAAATCGTTTACAGCTTTTACATCATTATCATTAGATAATTTTATTGATCCAAATATTCCAAAATCATTACCATCTATTGTTTGTTGAGAAGAACCTTCGAACTCTATAAAACCACCATTTGATGATTCGTGTGTTGACTTGTTATAAACATTACCTAACAAACGAATTCTGTTAGAAGTATTGTTACTAAGTATTCCTGAATTTATTGTAAGATCTGTATTGACACAAATATCTTTTGTTACAAAAGTTCTTACACCTCCGTTATTATCAATTACAAGATTTGCAAAATTGGTAGAGTTATTTTCAGTACTTTTAATCTCTTTATTTCCACTTCCAAAGAAACGAGTAGTCTGATTAGTCGTCTGAACACGATAACCACCCCTGTTAAGACCAACACCATTATCATCATTATTATTCTCAAGATTACCGCTAATATTTACATCAATTCCATTAGCATTAAAAACGGAATTCATATCAATTATTAACGAGTGTAGTGTTAATGGAAAAGTGTTTAAAGTAGCAGAAAAAGTTTTGCTTCCACTAATTCGCAAATCAAAAATATCACAAGCAACAAAAACATTAAAGTTTCTACGGGCATCTGTTAATGCACTATTACTACCCAATTGAATCTCCCCCCCTGTAACATCACTTATTTCTGGATTTAAATACAAATCACCAAAAGTAGTATTACCTGGCTGATGAATTATTATCCTACCAGCACTCATATTAAATTTACTACCAGAGTTTAAAATCTCTAAATCGGCTCTATTTGTAATATCTCCTATATCATTCCTACCATAAATATTAACCAAACCACCCGATTGAGTGTAGTTAAGCGAACCCATAGAAACCGATGAAGGACGACGTATTTGCCCTTGAACATTAAGTTCTCCACCTCTTACAATCACTTCCGGTTTGCCTGTTGCTGCAATAAGAATATCACTATTGACATTAAAAATAGCTTGACCTACATTAATAGCTCCATTTAAGACCTCTAGTCGACCAAGAAGATTAACATCAGAATTGTTGTTATTTTGTCCAATATTAATTGTACCTCCATTAGCAGAAAGAGCTGCAGTTTCAGGAATTTCAAATATAGTTGTTTTATTAAGATCAATAGAAACAGCCGAAGTTAAACGGAATGTTCCGTTAACAAGAGAAAGAAATCTATCCACTAAAGTGAAATTAGTTGACTGAACATCTACTGTTGTCTCCTTTGTAGATCCTTTATCAACTTTTATAGAATAGAATCTATTAGTAGCTCCATTACCAGATACAGTAACATTTTCATCACCAGTAAAAGTTGTAGCAACACCGATGTTAAAATCTAATACTCCGTTATTAATAATATTACCATACAATTCTAATTTATGGGTTGAACCTACATTTATATTTAAAGAAGCCCCATTATCAATTATTAAATCCTTTCTAACTATTAGTGTATTTCCGACATAACCATTGAAACGTAAAGGACCATCTTTAACAAACATATTTCCTTTTATATCAATAACTTGTCCATTTGCACTAAACAAAGACTGTTTTGACCCATCTTTTGTAAAATCATTATGGATAGTTAAATCAGCATCTAGTAGAATTATTTGTCTATTATTTATTGGATTATTAGCATTTATAATCAGATTAAAATATTCGTTATGATTAGCCGAAGGAAAATTATTATTCGGAATGTAGTAATTATTATTGGTAACATTAAAGAATTCTATGGTACCACCATTAACTCCTAAAAATTCACCCCAGTCGCCACCAGGGAAAAAAGACGAACCTATACGCACATGTCCTTTATCAACTCCTGATGAAGATGTTACCGACCAAAAAGTATGACCAATTGTTGTTCCAAAATCTAATACCGAACCACTATTAATATGTAAAAGTGCTGCCGTTTGATTATCACTTGAAATTGTAACATTATGATTTTTTGTACTTCCATTACCTATTACAACAGGAGCCGATCCATTAGGGATTGTTGAAGCTGCTGGGCCATCCCATTTTAATACAGGATCAGTTGACCATGTATTAGGGGATATCCAATCACCATCTTTTCTACTGTAATAAGTAAATATTTCGGTAAAAGCATCTGGTTCACCTGCTGTGTAAAGTCCATCAATTTCACTAATATTTTTATAGTAAATTGTTGTATTAGGTCTATCAATATCTAAACGATTTGGACTAAATGCCCATTTGGAATTCTGAAAAAAGCCAGGAACATAATTATCCTTATTTCCTGTTGTAATATCTGAATCAATATACTTACAATCAATATTAATTGAACTTGGTAAAATTCCTGCAAGACCAGTAGTATTAATTTTCCAAAAATAATTTAGGATATTATTACTCTGTGCCAAAGATACTTTACGATTTACAGGTCGAACAGTAATTGTACCTGGTGTAATTGATGCTGAGCCAACGGTAATATTTGTTGGAGTATATTTACCTGCAACACCTAATGGAAATAATCGTGTTGATGTGTTTGCAAAATGGTCGAATGTTATTCCTCCATCGGAACTGTTACCATTAGTAAACAGCATTTTATTTGACGAAAAATCAGTTGCAGTTCCTGAAACTGCACTAAAAATTTTACTAGTCTGCGAGAGATGAAGACTTCTATCTGTTAGATTAATTGAAGATGAACTTCCAATAAGACGAAGATTTCCAACAATATTGATATCTGCTTCTAACTTTGTTGTGCCAATATTCTTGTTAACATATAGATTACCTAAAACACCAGAGCCATTACCAGTTATAGTTTGGTTTAATGTTCCTAGCAACTGAATATTACCTGTAGATCTACTAATATGTTTACCCGAAATATCAATATTCCCGTTTACAAAAATAGTCTTAGCAAAATCGTCTAAAGTTGAATTAGCGTCAATAGTTAAATCGCCTCTAACAGTAACACTCTGCGAAATAGTTGTCTGCGATTGGTTGGTTACTTTAAAATTATTTAAACCACTGGTAATAATACCACTGTTATTAAATTGCTGGATTCCATTTCCATTAAATATAGTAGTATTAGTACCAGGAATGTATGTTCCGTTTAAATTAAAATCTTATCCTACAGTTACATTTTGATTGTTAGCATTTAATGTTGTTGTGGAAACTGTTAAATTACTTTGCACTACTAAATCTTGTGCTGGCTGGGCAGGAATAGGCGGACTGGCATTACCTGCATAGCTATTTAAAACCAAACTTCTTGTATTACTACCTGTAATATTAAGATTCCATAATTTCATATTAGTGTTAATAACTGCATCTCTTGTAGTAGGTACAATAACATTAACTGTACCACCAGTTATTGATGAGTTGCCAAGATCAGGATTTAACATTAAACTAAAGCCTCGTGCAGCACCAAATACTGAAGTAGGATTTTCAATAGTAATATTACCACCTGACATAATAAATACATTATCAGGATATGGTAAAGAAAACGTTGCGTGATCGCCAATTGTATTATTTCCATGGAGAACTAAATTACCACCATACATAATAAATGTGCCACGGTGAACTGAGTTTGTCCAAGATGAGGTACGAATAATATTTGCATCGAATACTCCATTGTCAATTTGAAGTATCGATGTTTCACGCATTACAACACCTTGACTAGAAATATCAGTAAAAAAACCATTAGAAGAAAGTTTAATTTTTCCGTAAACCACTACAGCTTGTAGATTATATGAGGATAGCGATGATACTACTGTTCCTCCATCAACCCATAGACTAGCGTCACTATCAATCCAATATGTTCCAGAAGATGCACTACTCAAACAAGGTATACTAACATTAGTACCAATACGTACTGTACCAGCAAGCAGACCTAAAGAATTATTGTTTGCAAAATTACCTGGTCCAGGTGTACTATTAAAATTGTAATTATTCTGCCCCAAAAGCTCAAAATTACCAGAAGCACTAGCATCAAGGTTAAGTATATAAGTATCGTCAACACCTTTATCAATCACAATACGATAAAAGCGAGTTAAGCCATTCATCTGTACAGATTGATCTTTTATTTGATTGTTAAACGTAACATCACAACGATCAACCCAACTAGTACCAGTATAATCAGTAGTATTTACACCAAAAAATAAAGCTTGTCCATTATTTACAAAATCACCTTTAATAGAAAGAGAATGAGTATTTCTACCTATACGATCTGCTATTTCAAAAATACCGTTATTGTTAATAAGCAAATTATTTTGCAAATCAATACTTATAGTATTTCTGTCTCCTGCATCAATTCTAAAACTTCCTCTATTAATAGTTAAGTCACCGCTTATGGTAAGATTGTTTGCAATAGCAGCTCTATTAGTATTAAATGCTAGATTAACAACAAGATTATTATACTGTGTAACACTAGTCTCAAGAGTTCTGTTTCCCGAAAAATAATACTCAACAGTACCACCACCAGCTTGCAAAAAAGCATCAGAGGTAATAGTTGGAAAATCGGTTGTTGCAAGTCTAAGAAGACCTTGCCCAGCAATATCTCCAAAAGTATGGCCAGTAGTTAGAGTTAAATCAAGCGAACCTCCTTTTTCGATCTCTACCGCAGTAATATCTTTGTTACTTGTTGTAACCGAAACATCTCTACCATTTAGAATGGTAACTTGATCGCCTGCACCTGGTACACCTCCATCTACAAACACTGTTCCCGATGGATCTAACGTCCATGTTGTATTTGTATCCCAATTACCCGATTGGTATGAATAGAAATGATTTTTATTTATTATAATTGTTTCGACTTTGGCACGCCAGCCTGGTCTTACATTTCTATTATCTGAAACAAAATAAAAACCTAACGCATTATCAGGATTACTAACTACATAAGGAATGCCAATTTGAGGAGAATTAGCACTACTATAAGTAATGTTCTGATTACTCCAATCGCCAGAATCATAAACATATAAATTATCATTACTTCTAACACTAAAAGTCTCAAAAGTTATAGATAAAACTTTATCTGGAGAAGCTTGAAAAATCATCCAATAACCTTCACGATTAGAATAGTTCATTGAATTTCCACCACTATCATAAAAGTATCCATTAGGATCTAAAATAGTTTGACCATGATAGGCATCAATTTCATAGTCTGTCTGCCCCCAAGCAGAAACAACAGAACTAAAAACAACAAATAAAAGAATAAAAAATAGGCAAAGCTTCCTCATAATCCCCTCCTCGTAAGTGAATGAAAATCACATATATTTTTAAATAGACAACAACAATTATAGTCTCAAAATGAGGTTGCCATATTAACGTTCAAAAAAATAATTGGATCGTAGTTACACTTTGTTCCAATAAATAGCACAGCAAATAAAGATAAATAAAACATGATTTCAAAGGGGTTACAGATGTTTTTTATTAAATGATTTTTGTGCTATAATGCACAAAAATCATTTAATAATGATATTATTTGTAGCTTCTGTTAACCAAAACAATTCAGGTTGTTCTAACTGTATTTAAGTGAATTAAGGGTTCAGAGAAACCTCTAATTGACATAAGCGATATGTATTGTTATTTAGTTATTCTTTGACACCATCGTAATAACTGACCTGTTGGACAAACAAATCGACACCAAGGACGGCTAACAAATAACGACAACACTATACTTAAAATGGCTATTACTGTAACTATTGCACCAGCATGACCAAATAAAAAAGCGGCAAAAGGTTCGTAATTGGCAATATCAAAACCTACACCTAACCACATTAAAGCAAAAAGAAGTACAAGAATTACTTTTCTAGTATGCTTAAGATATTTTGCAACTCCAGTTGGAATATTCCATTTCGTTTTGGTTAGCTTGCCTGCAAGTTCCTGAGCCGATCCAAAAGGACATAGCCACATGCAATAAAACTGCTTTTTATTAAATAACATTGGCATTATTAAAGCCAGAATAACCATCAACACTAACGATATTTTTGCTATTAGGTTAACGCCGTTACCCAACCACCCTACTATTAAACTTATTGATATAAATTGCCCACAATAGAAACCTAAAACAACAGTGTTTATAACCATTTGCAGCACTCTAAGCTTTTTATGCTTTGTGTAAAATGCCATGAAAACACCCGACATAATAACCAATAAAGCAGCCCATGTTTTACTATTCCACTCGCCAATAACCGAAAAGGCCGATTGATTACACTCTTGCAAAGCGAGTAAACTACGACGAACCGAAATATTAATAGCATCACTGCTCATTGTTGCGCCTGAAACAAAATCGGGATTTTTATGCGCTAAAGCTTCATTTATATTTTTACCAATCCACTGTTCTACAATTCCACCATTTACCACACTTCTAATAAAACGTGGAGTTTCGTAATTGTCAAGAAGATGGATTTTTTCTATTATGTTTTCGCTATTTATAAAAATTAGCATTGGAATGGTTCCTGCATATCCATATACTTTTTTGCTAAAAGAAATTGACGTAATAACTTTGCCTTGCTCCTCTCCTTGGCTATTTACAAGATTCCAGATTCCATCGGAAACTTTATCTAGTTTGTAATTATCGTACCCAGCTTCCAATAGTTGTTCAATAGGTATTTGTGTATCTTCCTTTGGTTTAAATTTTAACAACTCGCTTGTTTTTGTACCAAATAGTTTTCCGTTGTACGAAACAGCAGCAGCCAAAAGCATTACAATAATTATTGTGCTAGATATTCCTTGAAATATTAAAGATTTTTTCTCTTGCATTTTAGTTCAAAATTTTTCCGATTAGCAAAGATAATTTTTTGTTGTTTCAATTTTAATCTTTACAAAGAATTAGTTATAATAAAATGTGAAAAACAACCGATTCTAGAAAGTCTTCCTATAATAAAAGAAATCAGAAATAACAGTTTAAAATACAAGCAAAATTCATTTTGATAAAATTCTTATTTCAAAAACTTTAATAATATATTTGGCATTCAAAATAACAAATTAAACATTACACTATTAAACGAGCTTTGCTTAGGTGTTTTAATACACTAGCAAATCACATATGATAAATTAAAAACAATTAATATGAACAAAAGATTAAGTCTCTTAAAAGCTGTTGTATTACAATTTATAATAATTTCATTTTTGGTAAGAGTCTCCTTTATTATCTGGTCTTTTAGTGGTATTGATTTCTCCTTTATTAATATTTTCAGGACTTTCTTTACTGGACTATTTTTTGATTTTGGAGCAATCTCATTTTTTATAATATTCTATCTTCTACATCTTATATTTTTACCAAACAGATGGATAGGAAGCTTTATAGATAAGTCTATTAGTTACTTCTTTTACTTTTTCACTACATTAATTTTAACATTCTCGTTTTTCGGAGAGTTTACTTTTTGGGAAGAGTTTAAAGCACGATATAACTTTGTTGCAGTTGATTATCTAATTTACACAAACGAGGTTGTAGACAATATTAACGAGTCGTACCCTATTCCATTTTTGTCGAGTATAATTATCGCTATAGTAATAACACTGTTTTTTATTCTTAAAAAGAGTAATGTTTTTACAAATACTTTTTCATCTAAAATTTCTATTCTACAAAAAGTACTATTATCAATTGTTTTTGTAGTGCCTTTATTTTACGGTTTTAATATCGATAACGAAGATGCCGAATGGTCCAACAACAGATACGAAAACGAAATATCGAAAGCTGGAGTTTATTCGTTTTTCGCTGCCTTCAGAAATAATCAACTCGACTACAATGAATTTTACCAAACACAAGATATAGATTTATCGTTTGATATATTGAAACAAAATTTGGTAACAGATAAAGATTCATTAATATCTAACAATATTTACAGTATCGAAAGAGAAATAACTAATGATTCAACAGAGATTTATCCAAATGTAATTTTTATCTGTGTTGAGAGTTTAAGTGCTCAATTTTTGGGCCACTTTGGAAACGAGAAAAATTTAACACCAAATTTAGACTCTCTTTTACAAAAAAGTATTTCTTTCGAAAATTTTTACGCCACTGGAACTCGTACTGTTAGAGGAATGGAAGCATATACTTTGTCTATTCCTCCATCGCCAGGACGCAGTATCTTAAAACGCGAAAATAATAAAAGCCTTCATAATATTGGCGATGTATTTACATCGAAAGGATATAGCAAATCGTTTATTTATGGTGGCGATGGCTACTTCGACAATATGAATAATTTCTTTGGTGGCAATGGTTTTGACATTGTTGACAGAGGACGTGGTTATTTGTTTGGCGATTCGTTTACAGCAAAGCGCACAAATATTGACGATAGCGAAGTTACTTTTGAAAATGCATGGGGTGTTTCCGATGAAGATATTTACAACAAAGTAATTAAAGAGGCCGATAGGAGCTACGCAGAAAATAAGCCATTTTTTAATTTTATTATGACAACATCTAACCATCGCCCATACTCCTATCTAGAAAATAAAATAGACATTCCTTCAGGAACAGGACGAGACGGAGCTGTAAAATATTCTGACTTTGCCATTGGCGAATTTATTAACCAAGCTAAGACAAAGCCTTGGTATAAGAACACTGTTTTTGTTATTGCTGCAGATCATTGCGCTAGTAGCGCAGGTCGTCAAGAGCTTAATGTGGCCAAATATCATATTCCTGCATTAATATTTAACCTTCCTAATGTAGAAAGCGCCAAAATTGATGCTCAGTGTTCGCAAATTGACCTTTTCCCTACTCTTTTTGGTTATCTGAACTGGAGTTACAAATCGAGTTTTTATGGAAAAGATGTAAACAACTTTTCGAAGGAAAACAACAGAGCATTTATTGGCAATTATCGTAAACTGGGACTGTTAAAAGGGGATAAACTAACGGTATTAAGCGATCAGAAAAAATACAGTTTTTACACTTGGAACAAAGAGACTAACGACCTTATTCAAAATAATAATAGCACTGATAGTTTAAAAGAGATAATATCATATTATCAGACTAACGATTATTTGTACCAAGAGTATTTAAGAAAATTAGCTACTGTTAAAAGTGATAATTAATTTATAATCTAATAGATATTAATAAAAGGTGTTTCAAATTAAATGAAACACCTTTTTATTTGCGTCTTTTTCAAACAATACTATATATCGTAAATAATTTCTATTGATTTCGATTTTATCAGACACCAAACCTCTGCTCCAACAGTAATATTTAGATTTAACAACGAACTTTTTGTTATTTCGGATACTAATTCAATTCCATTACACTGCACGACACAAAACGTGCTATTTTCGTTTTCGAAAATTTTATAAACTCTTCCTTTTATTTGATTCTGTATAGATACTCCATTGAGTTTATTATTTGATAAAGCTATTTCGTCGGGACGTATTGCCAAACGGATATTTGTTCCTATCTCAAGCGAGTTAATTTTATTATTTTCGGTGTTAAAACTTATCTCATGACACTTTTTACAGGCAAGTGTAAAAAGACTATTGTCTATTGATTTTTCAGTATAAGTAGTATCTATTACATTTAAATATCTATGCGGTTTTATAATTTCAGGTACTAATGAATTTGCCATAATATTAAAAAAGTCACCCTGCGCAACAACTCTACCATTATCAATAATAGCTAGGTTATTTGTTAGTCGTAAAATATCGCCAATAATATGACTTACAATTACCATTGGTATTTTGTACGTGGCATTTATCTTCAATAAATACGATATTATTTGCTTGCGAAGAGACCTGTCTAGATTAGAAAACGGCTCGTCGAGCAGCAATAATTTGGGTTGCGAGAGCAGAGCTCTACCAATAGCTACTCGCTGTTTCTCGCCACCCGACAATTCCATAGGTTTTTTATTAAGCAGAGGTTTTATTTTTAATAAATCGAGAACATCTTTAAGCTTTATCTCAATTTTACTTTTATCAAGATATTTATTAGAGAATAATAAATTTTCTTTTACTGTTAGATGAGGAAAAAGTCGTCCTTCCTGAAAAATATAAGCTACTCCTCGTCTATTACATGGAATACTGTATTTAGAATTAATATCCACAACTAGCTTATCATTAATAGCCATAAATCCACTATCAGGCTGTTCTATACCAGCAATAATATTTAAAAGAGTTGTTTTTCCAGCTCCCGAGGCACCATAAATACCAGTAATACTACTTTCCAACAAAAGCTTATAATTAAATTTATGACCTCCTTTAGAGTGTTTTATATCAAGGTTTAAAATCATTTTGCTAGGTATTTCTTTTTCTTATTATAAATCTCAGAAACAACAACTGCTATTAACGAAATTAAAACCGATATCACTACCAACCTTGTTACACGCCACTCGTTACCTGGTATTTGCATGTTCGAATATATCATTAAAGATATTGTTTGTGTTTTACCAATAATATTTCCTGCAAAAGTAATTGTTGCTCCAAATTCGCCTAAACAGCGGGCAAACGACAACACAAGACCACTAATTACTCCTGGCAATGCTAAAGGCAGAGTTACTCTAAAAAAAGTTGATCTTTTAGATGCACCTAGAGTCATCGAAGCATACTCTAAATTGGGATCTACAAGTTCAAAAGATGTTTTCATTGTTCGAATAGAAAGAGGCAACGAAACAATTGTAGATGCCATAACCAATGCCACAAAGTTAAATGCCATTTTTATTCCAAACCAATCAGAAAGATATTTTCCAATCACACCATTTGTTCCAAATAGTAATAAAAGTATATACCCTGTTACAACAGGTGGAGCTACTAATGGAATACTTATTAAGCTTTCAACAAACACTTTACCTTTAAACTCTTTGCGAGCTAGAGCGTAGCTAATAAATAGGGCTATTGGTAAAGTCACTACAGTACTTACAAGTGCAACTTTTACTGTAAGCCATATTACTTGAAGCTCTTGGTTTGAGATAGATAAAAACGAATCCATTAATTAATTGTTTTAAAACCGTTTTTTGTAAATATGGCACGGCTAATATCCGACATAAAAAAGTTAATAAGCTTATCGGCATCATTATTAACCGTCTTCAATCGACATAAATAAAAAATTACTTCTGGGTAGTATCGCTCAGGAATATTGTAATCTATTCTAACAAGATTCGATTGTAAAGCCTCCGATTTGTATACAATACCCCAATCTGCTTCTCCCATCTCAACATAGTGCAAAGTAGCCGATACATTTGTTGCTAAAATAGCTTTATCTATAACGCTGTTGTACCAATTTAATTTATCTAAGAAGGCTTTTGTATAACGTCCTGCTGGTACATATTCTGGATTACCTATTACAATTCTATTTTTAATGGTCTTTCTTATATCAAATTCCTTGTCGAACATAATAACTGGAGGCTCTTTATCTTTTCTAGAAATTATTACAAGACTATTTAAAGCTAATTTAGTTACACTCTCCTTATTAACCTTATTATTCTTAATAAGATAATTTATCCACTCACTATTTGCAGAAATAAAAATATCGGCATCTGCGCCACTGTTTATCTGACGAGCAAGTATTCCAGATGACGCCGAATTACAATCAATTTCTTTCGCTATACTATCTTTATAGAAATCGGTTATTTGCAATGTGGCATATAAAGCTCCCGAAGCCGTATACAACGACACTTTATCTTCGGTTTTACACGAAAAAAAGGCAAGTGCAAATATCAAGAAATAGTATATTTTTCTCATCAATTCATGCTACTATTAATTCAATACTAAGTTAATGTGCAATTCATAAAACCAAATATAGTTATTTTGATATATAGATATAGTTGAAATACAAAAAAGGATTTTTGAGATTCTATTATTTGTGTATCGTAATGCAAATAACAAAAACGGCTACTAGATAAATAATCTAATAGCCGTTTATGGAAAATTAAAATTTGAGTAATTATAAATTAATAACCTTGTCTGCCGAAGCTTGTAGAGTAATAATATCGACCATTGTACCTGGTGTACCAACCTCTATTTTATCAAAGATATTATAATGCATAAGACAAGTTTTGCATGCTATTAATTGCACCCCTTTTTCCTGAATAGTTTTTAATGCATCAATAGCAGGAGAACCTTCGCAAATAAGTTTAACGCCTTCGTTATAAAAAACTATGATTTTTGGAGCTCTACTATCTTCGTTAAGTAATGTAAAATAGTTTGTAATAAGTTTCAATCCTAACTCGCTATCGCCATTACCCATTCCATATTGAGTTACCTGAATAAGGGTATTTCGTGTTTTATTATCTAACATAATTATTCTACGTTTATGTATGCACTATTACTGCCGTTTCGTTCAACAAGTTTACCTATTGGCGATAAATTAAATCCTTCTTGAGTAGCAATTTTAAGAAAATCGTCTACATGATTATTATCTACAGCTACTAAAAGTCCACCACTTGTTTGAGGATCGCAAAGCAACGACTTTTGATCTTCGGTAATATTCCCCACTAAATGGCCATACGAAGCCCAGTTTCTGCGTGTGCCACCAGGTGTGCATTTTTGCTGAATAAGCTCTTCAACACCATCAATTTTTGGAATGGCATTATAATTAATTAGTGCATTTACGTTGCTTCCTTCACATATCTCGCCAAGATGTCCTAAAAGACCAAATCCTGTAACATCTGTCATAGATTTTACATATTCTAACTTTCCAAAGGCCACACCCGATTTATTAAGAGTACACATTAAATCGACAACATATTTATTGTCTTCGTGAGCTCTTAGCTTCTTCTTCTCGGCAGTTGTTAAGACACCAATACCAAGTGGCTTGGTAATAAAAAGAGTACAATCTGGTGTTGCCGTATTATTCTTTTTTATCCTATTGGTAGATACAATTCCGTTTACCGCCAAACCAAATACAGGATCGGAAATATCTATTGAATGACCTCCAGCAAGAGCTATTCCTGCTTCGGCACAAACATCACGCGCTCCTTCAACAACAAGCTGAGCTAATTCTGTAGGCAGCTTATCTAGAGGCCAAGCCAAAATAGCCAATGCCATAATTGGTGTTCCACCCATTGCATAAATATCGCTAATAGCATTTGTTGCAGCTATACGACCAAAATCATAAGGATCGTCAACAATAGGAGTAAAAAAATCGGTTGTACTAACCACTGCTGTACCATTTCCTAAATCGTAAACGGCAGCATCGTCTTTACTGTCGTTACCTACAAGAAGATTAGGAATATCTATTTTTGGTTTACTACTTTTTAAAATACACTCAAGGTCTTTAGGCGATATCTTACACCCACAACCCGCTCCTGGGCTAAACTGGGTTAATTTTTTTGATTCCATTAGTTAATCATTTTGTATATTAAATAACCCCGCAAAGGTATTTTATAATTACGAATTTTAGATTACTAATTGTGATTTTTTCGGCGACAGTAAAAAAACAATACACAACTTGTCTAATAGCAGTAAATATTTTCTCCATTCACAACATATAATTCATAATTATCGACTACATTTATCCACTTTTTCTCATTTTTTTAACAACCAGAAAAAGCTTTTTTGTTTAACTAATTAACCTATGAATTATGAAAGAAGAAAGATTAAACATATTTCCTTCGTTTACTGATATTCCAAGCGAATATAAGATTGAATTACCAATTGAACAGACCGAATACCTAATCAATGGCGAGATACGTGTGTGGAATGGCGACAAGCGTAAGGTTTACTCTCCTATATATTTTAAAGAGGGGAACTCATTCTCAAACTATATTGGCTCGTATCCTATGATGGACGAAGCTACTGCTATTGACGCTCTTAACTCGGCCGTACAGGCATTCAATCACGGAAAGGGCGAATGGCCTGCCATGGGTGTGCAAAAGCGTATAGAGTGTCTTAAGCATTTTGTTGTGCTTATGCGAGAGAAACGCTCAGAGGTGGTTAATCTGCTTATGTGGGAGATTGGTAAAAGCCTTGGCGACTCACAAAAAGAGTTTGATAGAACAGTAGATTATATTATAGACACTATCGAGGCAATGAAAAATCTCGATCGCTCGTCGTCTCGATTCGTTATTGAGTCGGGTGTTATTGCTCAAATTCGTCGTGCTCCGCTAGGTGTGGCTCTTTGTATGGGACCTTACAACTACCCTCTTAACGAGACTTTTGCAACTCTTATACCTGCTCTTATTATGGGTAATACTGTTGTTTTTAAACCTTCGAAGCTTGGTGTTTTACTTAATCGTCCGTTGCTTGAGGCTTTTAAACAGGCATTCCCTGCTGGTGTGGTAAACACTGTTTATGGTAAAGGCAATAATGTTATTACTCCAATTATGGAGTCGGGCAAGGTTGATGTATTAGCTTTTATTGGATCGAGCAAGATTGCAGATCAGCTTAAGAAACAACACCCCAAACCTCACCGCTTACGTTCGGTGCTTGGTCTTGAGGCTAAAAACCCTGCTATTGTTCTTCCCGATGCCGACCTTGACGAGACTGTTAAAGAGTGTGTTTTAGGATCGCTATCGTTTAACGGACAGCGCTGTACTGCTCTTAAAATAATGTTTGTACACAACTCTATTATCGATAAATTTTTAGAGAAGCTTAGCGCCGGAATAGATGCCCTTAAGCTTGGATTGCCTTGGGACGATAAAGTAAATATAACTCCTCTGCCAGAGCCTGGAAAGGTTGAATATCTTAACGAGCTAATTGACGATGCACAGAAACATGGTGCTAACCTTATTAATAAGAGTTTTGGTGGTGGCAAATCGAACAAAACACTTTTCTACCCTGGCGTTCTTTATCCTGTAAATAGTAATATGCGCGTTTATCACGAAGAACAATTCGGTCCTATAATTCCGGTTATTGGTTTCGATAACATTGATGAACCAATGCAATATATTATCGAATCAAACTATGGTCAGCAGGCTGCTATTTTTGGTAGCGATCAAAGCCAAATGGCCGAGCTTATCGACACTCTAGTGAATCAGGTATGTAGAGTAAATATTAACTGCCAGTGTCAGCGTGGACCCGATGTATTACCTTTTACCGGTCGTAAAGACTCGGCCGAAGGAACTCTATCGGTATCAGATGCTCTGCGTGTATTCTCTATACGTACTCTTGTTGCGGCTAAAGGTACAGATGCTAATAAAGAGATGCTTTCGGGAATTGTTCGCGATAATAAATCGACATTCTTATCTACCGATTTTATATTCTAGCAATAGTTTAGAGGGTGTCCAAAAACAATTAATAAAAATTAAAATGTCACGTTGAGCGGAGTCGAAACGTTGTGTTTTCAATGAAACAATCCTTCG
>JAFGOQ010000099.1 GCA_016926405.1 Bacteroidales bacterium | reverse complement strand
TAAAAAAGAAAAGAGCTGTTTATTGAAACAGCTCTTTATTTATTTAAAATTGATATAATGTAAGTACACAGAGATACGATTAGTAAAAATCGTTAATAATATAATTGCATTTAAACATACGATAACAACATAGGATGAATCATATTCATATATTTATCGGCGCGCTTACATTTTTTGATTGCCTTAAAAACCTTGTGTTGTTCTGGGAACATGAACGAGAAGTAACTCCAAAAGGCTGTCATTTTCGCCATAATGTGAGCATCGCCCGACATTGTTAAGCTGTAGCGCTCAAGTATAATATTATGTAAGTTTATTACCATCTGGCGTTTCTCTTCTTGTGTACGCTGAATGCCTTTAATTTCTTCAGCCAAAAAAGGATTCATAAGAATACCTCTACCAATCATAACACCTTCGATATTTGGTATTTTTTGAATTACATTGGCATACATTTCTTTAGTAGAAATATCGCCATTATAAAAAAGCGGTGCGTTTATTTTGTCTGCAATAGATGTAAAATAATCGAAATCGGCCTCACCGTTATATTGCTGCGTAGCTATGCGAGGATGAATAATAACCTCTTCTAGATTATGACCATTAAAAATATCGATCACACTATTAAAGTTATTAGTATCGGCAACACCTGTGCGTGTCTTTACCGAAACAGCAAGCTCTTTTCGCTCTGTAGCTACTTTAAGAATATCTTTTATGGAGTCGGGGTTATCTAACAAAGCGGAGCCTCGTCCACGATTTACAACAGGACCAAATGGACATCCAAGATTAATATTTACAGTTGTATGCCCTAACTCCTGTAACAAATCGAGCATTCTGTTAGTCTCGTCACCATCTTTTACTAGAATTTGAGGAACAACATTTTGCATATCGTTGTTTTCTGGCAACACCTCGCGCATTTTTCCCGAACGAATAGATCCGTCATTTTCAAAAACTATAAACGGAGTAAAATACTTGTCTACTCCTTTAAATATCTGATGAAAAGCATTTCGGTAAACATTATCGGTAAACCCTTGAAGAGGTGCTAAATATATCTTTTTATCCATAAGTCGATTATTATAATGGTGCAAAAGTAGGAAAATTAAGGAGTAAATAATTTTCTACTTCTTAAAAATAAAAAATACTGCAAGAACCAAAAAGATAAAACCTACAAAATGATTCCATCTAAAGGTCTCGTTTTTAAAAGCAATCAAAGTGAAAACCATAAAAACAACAAGGGTTATAACCTCTTGAATAACTTTAAGCTCAACTAACGAAAAGGGCCCACCATTGCCTTTAAAACCAATTTTGTTTGCAGGAACCTGAAAACAATATTCGAACAAGGCAATACCCCAACTTATAAGTACTATAGAAATCAATCCAAGTTTACTAAACCACTTCCACTCGGCAAACTTAAGATGTCCATACCAAGCTAATGTCATAAAAGTATTAGACAATATTAAAAGTCCAATTGTAAGAAAAGCCTTCATTATATACACTGTTAAAAAAACGCACAAATGTAGATAATTGTTGGCCTTTTGGTAATAGGTAAATTAAAAAAAAGACCTTGCCAGATATTTGGCAAGGTCTTTTATATATGTCAACAAATTAAATTAGAATTTCTCGTCGTATTTAGTCCAAAGGTCATCGCCTAGCTCCCATGCTTTGTCAACTACCTTGTTACCCCATTTATTTGAGTATATAGTTAAAAAGCCGATAGCTTTTTTAGAACTCTTTTTATTAAGCTCAAGAGCTTGTTTCTCTACCTCGTTCTGATTATCGAAAAGCTCTTTTTGCCAAGGTCCCCAAACAGCATCAACATCTTTGCGCATATCGCCCCAACGTTGCGAAGTTAAAGTACCAAGGCGGTTAAAAGCCCACCAAGCCGATTTAGTTGTATATCCATTTGGTCGTCCTGGAGTTTTATATGGCTCTGGAACATCTTTAATAGATGCGTAAAAAGGAACATAGATTGATGTAGCCATATTATCCTGTGCCAACCATACTAAACCACCAATCTCGTCTGGCAACCAGTCGCGGCACTGAATAATTGTTCCGTACATTGTATACCAACGAGCAATTGTTCTTTCACCAAGTTCGTTCCATCCTCCGTTTACTTTATGAAGAGTATTTGCATCGTAAGGCATGTGAGGAGTAGCAAGTGGCGAGATAACCATCTTACCATCTTTATCTGGAACAAGTAGATTTTTAGTCATATCAAATGGTGTTCCTTCGTAGTAATCTTGGAATACTCTAACCATATCGGCCAAAGTAACTTTATTGTCGGGCTTAACAGAGAATGGGTAATTCTCATCGTTAGGATCAAGCTTAAGCGATGGAGCAAGCAAATCGAAAACACGCCACTCTCTTCTTCGTGCAGCCATCGATTTACGGCTATGAGGAGCATAAGCATAGCAGAAACGGAATGTCTCACCTTCGTTCCACCAACCATTCTCTTTAGCAACCGAATAAACATTATCCGAAGCCATAAAGAAATCTTTATTATTTAAGTCAATCTCTTTTATTGTACTTGCATTTGCATTAACAGCAACATGATCGTCGGGTACACGCTGAGCAACCCACACTGCTCCTACCTTACCTTTTCCTGGTCCCACAATCTCTAAATGCCAAACCTCTTTTGGATCGGCAATAGTAAGCACCTCGCCAAAATCGTTCCAGCCATACTCTTTCAATAACTCGCCAGACATCTCAATTGCCTGACGCGCTGTAGTACAACGCTCAAGAATAAGCTTACACAAACGCTGACAATCAATTAAACCAGCATCACTCTGAAGCTCTTCGCGACCACCAAATGTACTTTCGCCCATACCCAATTGCTTTGTATTCATACATGGATAAGCAGTGTTAACATACCCAAAAGTTTCGGCAACCTCAGGAATTGATCCTATTGGTGTGTGCTTATAAGTAGGCATTTTAAAATCGTTACATGCCTCGCGCTTATACATGGTAACAGTCTCTCCTGCCTTATGTTTTTTTGCAGGAATAATATCCATCCACGAGCGTGTGCGGTGACTATCGTCGGTGTGGCTAGTCATTACAGAGCCATCAAACGAGGCCAAACGACCAACAGTAACAGAGGTGCATCCTTCGGGAACGCCTCCAGCCCAATCGCTTTTGTCTTGTGCCGTAGCAGCTGTAAAAGCCAGTGCCAAAGCAATAAATGTTGTAATTCGTCTCATAATTATGTTGTTAGTTATTTCATTTGTTTTTCGATTTGCTAAAATAGGATTAATAGAAAAACTATTCGCCAAAATGAAAAAAACATTGTAGTTTTTTGTTGTGAAACAGATTTTTGATATGGTGTATGTTACTACAAATACAATTTGCATGTAAGTTCTAATAGATATTACCTATACAATATAATTAGGTGTAACCAGCGCAATCGGCATTAAAACAATACAACCCTAAATAGCTAAATCACTATTTTACTAAATAACTAATCACTACTTTTGCCACAAACAAAAGAATTATGGAATACCCATGGGGACACCAACGTAGGTTTAATGCCTACTCAAACTATTTTATAAAGACTTTTGGACAGCGCGTTCAAAAGGTATCAATTAATGCAGGCTTTACATGCCCAAACCGCGATGGATTGGTTAGTAGTGGTGGATGTACATTCTGCAATAATCAATCGTTTAACCCTTCGTATTGCGATCCAAAGAAGAGCGTAACGCAACAAATTGAAGAAGGCATTGAGTTTCATCGTGTACGATATCGTAGAGCAACAAAATATTTGGCTTACTTTCAAGCATTCTCAAACACATACGCTCCGCTTGAAAAGCTTAAAGAAATTTATCAGCCAGCACTAGATCATAAAGATGTTGTTGGTATTGTTGTTGGCACTCGCCCCGACTGTATTGACGACGAGAAACTAGACTTTTTTGCTCAGATAGCTAAAGAGAAATATCTTATTATTGAATATGGTGTTGAATCGTGTAACGACGCTTCGCTAAAAGCAATTAACCGAGGACATAATTATCAGACATCGGTTGATGCCATACAGAAAACTCACGACAGAGGAATAAAAACGGGTGCTCACTTTATTTTTGGTTTGCCTGGAGAGAGTAAAGAAGAGATGATGGCTATGGCTCCAATAATTTCGAAGCTGCCAATTGACAATATTAAATTTCATCAGCTACAGATTATTACCGACACAAAAATGGGCGAAGAGTATCTTGCTAATCCCGAAAAATTCACCTTCTTCGAACCTGAAGAGTATGTCGACTTTTTTATAGATTTTGCAGAGCAATTAAATCCCAATTTTGTTATTGAACGATTTGTTAACGAGGTGCCTGCCCGCTTTAACCTGCAAGAAAACTGGAAAATGCGTAACGACCAATTACTAAATCTTTTCGAGAAACGACTTGAGGAGAGAGATACTTGGCAAGGAAGACTTTATAAGGAAGAATGAAATTAATGGAATGATGTGAAAGAGATGAGCAAATTTGTCTCTTAACAAATAAACAAAAAGCAAAAAAAATGAAAACCAGATATCTATTTCTAGTAATACTATTCATGTTATCGACCATTAGCTGTGTTAATAACCATGAGAAGAAAAAAGAGCCTGCTTTTAAAATAGAGAGTGGCGATTTGCTTTTTCAAGATCTAGATTGTGGCCCTTTGTGCGATGCTATAGAAGATGTAACACAAGGTATTGATGGTGCGCGACTATCGCATGTGGGAATAGCCTTTGTTGACCAGCAGAATCAAACTTTTGTAATTGAGGCTTATGGCAGCCAAGTAGTACAAACACCTATCGATATATTTTTAAGTAGAACAAAAGATGCAAACGGTAATCCCAAGGTTATTGTAGGTAGAATAAAAGATAAATACAAAGATCTTATAAATCCTGCTTTAGAATGTACAAAGTCGTTAATAGGCAAGCCTTACGATAATGTTTTTAAAATAGACAGCAATAACTTTTACTGCTCGGAGCTTGTATTTTACTCGTATATGATGGCTAATAATGGCAAACCTCTTTTTTTGTTATTACCAATGACTTTTAAAGATGTTAACTCGTCGCAGTTTAACGATGCTTGGGTAGAATATTACAATAACCTAAAACATTCTATCCCCGAGGGTGAACCAGGTATTAACCCTGGCGATATTTCGCGTTCGCAATACGTACAAATTGTGCACGCCTTTGGTTACCCCGATGGTTATTCGCCTGTCACCAAAAAAGAATAAATAATAATTGTAGAGACAAGGCATTGCCTTGTCTCTACTTATTTTTGGACTACCTTATACTATTTCGCAATGCCTTGTCTCTACTTATTTATCACCGCCCTGTGGAGTATGGCAATACCTTTTAATAGACACAAATATTTTCCAAATTATTACAATCTATTACACAACCATTAAATTCCTAAAAAAATATACTCCATATAATTAATCACCAAATAAAATAAAACCGTACTTTTACTACTGTTCAATAAACAAACACATATAAAATCATGGCAAAGTCTCAAGACGCTAAAAAGTCAGTAAAGAAAGAGCCTCTAAAAACTCCAAAGGAGAAAAAAGAGGAAAAGAGATTAAAAAAAGAGAAGAAGTATTAAATTCTTCTTACAACAAAGTACATTCAACTGTGTATGAGTTTTAGCAAAAAGGTCGCTCTCGATCGCTAAAATCATACACTGTTTTATTTTATATCAATCATAATTGTATCTTAGTATCCTCAAAAAAAAGCCAACATATATGCAAAAATTCCTTCAGATTGTGGTCGACGATCTATACAATCGTTTTGGACAAGATTTATATAAGCAATGTTTGATTTTCCCAAACAACCGAACTATACGTTTCTTCGAGAAAGAACTTAAGAAAAAGAGCGTTAAAGCACCTATCCTCGCTCCTTGCCTTACAACAATAAACAGGCTATTTGAAGATAATAGCGACATAAAGCTTGCCGACGACACCGAGCTTTTACTAATTCTTTATAAACAGGCTACTAAAGAGAATATCACAAGCGATTCGTTCGATAAATTTTTCTCGTGGGGAAATCTATTACTTGGCGATTTTGACGATATAGACAAGTACCTTGCCGACGCCGAAAAGCTATTCACAAACATATCGGATATTAAAGAAATTGAGTCGCTTTTTTTGGACTATACCGACGAACAAATTGAGGTTATTAGACAATTTTGGAAGAGTGTACCAACAACAAACGACAAAAAATATCAGCAAGACTTTCTTAAATTCTGGACAAAGCTAAATGTGCTTTACTCAAATTTTAAGGAGACTCTTTTAGCCAGTAACAAAGGGTATCAGGGTATGATTTATCGCGATGTGTACGATAGAATTGTCCAAAACAATATATCGATACTTGGCAATTACGATAACTTTATTTTTATAGGTTTAAATGCTCTAAATAAAATTGAGGAAGAGGTTCTTTACTCAATACATAAACAGCAAAAAGCTCTATTTTATTGGGATTACGATAATTTATATGTCGATAAAGAGTACCACCAGGCAGGCTTCTTTATTAGACGAAACATGCAAAAATTCCCCAATGCAATAGACAACAAACTGCTATTCAATAATCTTAGGAATAAAACCATAAACACGGTAAACACCACCTCTAATCAGAACCAGATAGAGTATGTTGCCCAGGCAATAGCCAACGAGCGGTCGGAAAATGCAAAAATTGGCGATAACCACACTACAACCGCAATTATTTTGGGCGACGAAACGCTTGCTCTGCCTCTTCTGTCAATGTGCAATCCAAAAGATATAAATGTGTCTATTGGATACCCTATGGGACATTCGCAATGGAACCGTATTGTTAACTCGTTGGGAGAGCTATATAAAAACAGCAAAATTGATAATGGTAAAAAGCTCTTCTACCAGAAAGATATTTCGCAACTATTGCTATCGCCTTTTGTTAGCACAAATATTAGTAATGTAAGCGATTTGCTAAGCGGTTGGGAGCGCGATAATAAATACACCATATCGGCTAAAGAGCTTCCAAACGAGCCTCTGTTTAATACCCTTTTTAAATACCGTGAAGATTTTGACGATGCATTAGATAGCATTACAAATGTTTTATCACTAATAAACGACAACAACAAAACCAGCAATAATGGCTTTGTTGAAACCATAGACAACGAATGCTATAAACTAATAAACAACTTTTTGGTAAGCCTTAAAGAGTACTCGGTTAGCCAGAGTGTAAAGTTAGGATCGTCGATAATATTTAAATTGCTTAACGCAAATATAAAGGCTTCCGACGTTCCGTTTGAGCCTAATCCCGACTCGAACATACATATTATTGGACTAATGGAGTCGCGCGGAATAGACTTCGATAAAACAATTATTACTTCGGTAAACGAAGGTACACTGCCAACAAAATCGAGCACCAACACTCTTGTTCCTTTTAATTTGCGCAAAGGATTTGGGCTACCCACTACCGAGCAAAAAGATGGTATGTTTGCCTACTATTTTTACCGATCGCTTCAACGATCGAGCAAAGTAACTCTTATTTATAGCAACGTTACCGAGGCTAAAAGTACCGCCGAGCCAAGTAGATATATTCATCAGCTTGAGGCCGAGGGGTCGTTCACAATTACAAAACAGACAATCTCGCCTCAAATATCAATTCCTAGCTTTACCGAACGAACAATTGTTAAAGATGCTGAGCTGATTAAGAAAATGGACGAAATTTATGTCTCGGGTACAAAGGCCTTTTCGGCAAGTGCTTTTAATGACTATAACAACTGTAAGTTAAAGTTCTACTTTAAATCAATTGCGGGCATTAAAGAGCCCGACGAAGCTTCTAAAGATATCGACAATAGGGTGTTTGGTAATATTGTTCACAAAGCTCTTGAGCTGCTTTATAACGATTATATTGGCAAAGAAATTACTGCCAACCATATAGACACTATTATTAAAGATAAAAAGCTAATTGACGAAAAAACCGATCAGGCATTCGCAGACGATTGGTTTAAAAAAGATGTTAAAGATATTCAGTACACCGGAATATCGGCAACTGTAAAGCAGGTGGTTAAAAAGTATATTGGCGAAATTCTGAAATTCGATAAAAAACGTACTCCATTTACTATTGTTAGTCTTGAGCGTTGGATTGATATGCCTTTTGCTATAACCATTGATGATAAAGAGAAAAATATTAGAATAGGAGGTTTTATCGACCGTCTTGAGGAGAAAGATAATGTACTTTATCCTTTAGATTATAAAACAGGGAAAGTTGAAAACAGCTTTGTAGATATACAACAACTATTTGACCAAGAGACAAACAGCAAAACAAAAGGTGTTTTTCAAACATTTATATACTCAATGCTTACCGAGCATATAAGCAACAGAGAAAAAACTGTTTGCCCAGGGTTAATATTTATAAAGCATATTCACCGTAAAGATTTTAATTTTAATATTTCTCAAAAAAAGGTGGGCAATATTACTTCGTATACACCTTACAGGAATGAGTTTGAAAGCGAGCTACGAAAAACTATCGAAGAGATTTTTAACCCCGAAATACCATTCTCGCCAACAATAAAAGACGAAAAAGAGTCGTGTGCTTTTTGCCCCTATTCGGGATTCTGCAAAAGGGTGGCTATATAACACTTAAGCAACGCTTGGGTAACAATTTTATATTTGCTGCACACTATTTATTGTATAACAACTTATGAGGGTGTCCAAAAACTAAATTAAACTGTCATCCTGAGCGTAATCGAAGGATTGTTTCATTGAAAACACAACGTTTCGACTCCGCTC
>JAFGOQ010000098.1 GCA_016926405.1 Bacteroidales bacterium | reverse complement strand
GAGCGGAGTCGAAACGTTGTGTTTTCAATGAAACAATCCTTCGATTACGCTCAGGATGACAGTTTAATTTAGTTTTTGGACACCCTCTTCTTAGGCAGTTTTTAGTTTAATTGTTTAGTACTTCTGTGTTTACCTCGTCGCCGGGGCTAGGTTTTTTGGCACGTGATATTTTGGCCGATTGAATAGCCGAATCAATTGTAATCTCTATTGTATCCTTTAGCTCTTTCCATTCGCCTGTTGACGAAAGCAAACATTTAGCCTCGATATAAATCATAATTTTTGATATTATATCTTGAAGCTCTTTTGTTACTTCGTCGGTATTACTATCGGGTAATTCGGCAACAAATTTGCTGCGCTCTAAAATGGAGTTCTCTAAATCGTTTAATTTTTGTTCAAGTTTTTGTGTATACGCAACTAAATTTATAGTCTGTTGAGCCTGTAGGTATTCTCCTTCTTTTAGTTCGCCTAGTAAATTTTTTGCTCTTGAGTTTTGTTTGCTTAACGAAAAGGTTTGTAGCTGCCATCCATGTTTTGTTACCAGTTTTATTAGTAAATCGGCAGCATTGTGTTCGGCCTCTACATCAGAATAATGCATTACTTTAAGATAATGTTTAAATGCTAAAAAGGCGTTGTTGAATAAATGGTCGTTTGTTCTAACCTTTTGTGTGTGATTGGCTGTTGATGTTATCATAGCCTTTTCTAATCGCTCAAGTAGGGTTTGAGCTTTACTTATAAATGTTTTAAAGTCGGCATCGTCAGCCTGAAACTTTAACAACAAAGCAATAATACGATCGAATAGCGAGTAAAAGCTGTCGAGTGTAAAATAACCAAATGGAATACGTCTCATTCTGTTTAACTTTTAAGGTTGAAAAAATAATTATTTTGATGTACTAATGTATTCAGGTTAAAATAAAATACCAAATTTTAGTGTATAAAAATCGTGTGTTAGTCATTAAAAAGTTGTTGTTTGTAGTAAAATAGATTGTTTTTGTCACTCGCCGTTGTAATATCTCTTCGTAGCCTTCAGCTTCCGAAGGTTGTACATTTTTTTCAAGCTTTTGATTGAATAGTAGATGATTCCCGCAAGGGGATTATCCGCAAGGAAATTCTTGCGGGGATTAGTTTTGTTTTATGGTTCGAAAAATGAATTCTTTGGCGGAGGATTTTGTTTTATGGTTCGAAAAATGAATTCTTTGGTGGAGGATTTTGTTTTATGGTTCGAAAAATGAATTCTTTGGCGGAGGATTTTGTTTTATGGTTCGAAAAATGAATTCTTTGGTGAAGGATTTTGATTTATGGTTCGAAAAATGAATTCTTTGGTGAAGGATTTTGTTTTATGGTTCGAAAAATGAATTCTTTGGCGAAAGATTTTAGTTTACGGAGCGTGAGACGATTTCTATTGTGAGAGTTTTTGTTTTTTCAACAATTTGTTATGCTTAATATTTTTAGAGTTGTTGTTATTGTTGAAAAGACTAATTCTGTCATAAATTTTTTCTCGAAAATATATTTAGGGTTTAAGTTTAAACGTATTAAGTGTTGTGTGCTTTTGTTTGGCACATTGAATATAAATAAAAAGCTCGGCCAATGTGGTCGAGCTTTTTGTGTGTAAATATTGTTGTTTGTTATTTTTTTATGAAGCTTTTGTTTATGTACTCTTTTTCTGTAATAACAATTATGCTGTACGATCCCGATGCAATAGTAGAGATATCAACAATTATGTTTCCGTTGTCGACAATTGACGATGGAACAATGTAAACTTTACCATTGGTTGATACAACAAGTAGTTTTTGAACGTTGCTTGTTGTTGGTATCGATATGTTTAAAACATTGCTTGCTGGATTTGGCCATATTTTAGCATCAATTTTCACCTTGCCTTGGTTAATAGCACTTGCAATTGCTGCCTCAATATTAAATTCAATCGACGATTTGCAGTTGTTTGTGTTTGTTAACTCAAGCGAATAAACACCTGCTGTGTTTACAGTAATAGATTTTGTTGTTTCGGCAGTGCTCCAAAGATAGTTTTCGGCATCAACAGGCGAAACTAGTACATAAGGTAGTTTTTCTTTTAAAGCCTTAGTTTTAAAAGGAACTTCGGGGTGTGCATAGGTGTTTACTGCAATAGTTTTTGTGTTTTTAGCACTCTCGCTTGGAAGAGAAGTTACCGAAAGAGAATGCTCGCCCGAAATATTGTTAGCTAAAGGTGTTGCAAAGTTTATTGTAGCTTCTTTAGCATAAGGCATGTCGTAAGGTATTTCAATATATTCGGTAACAGCAGCAGAGCTATTCCAAATATATTGGAATTTTATTTTTTCGTTTGCTGTGTATTCTCTTTCGCCACTGTTTTTAATAGTAAACGATATGTTATTGTCTTCAGCAGATATATCGCCTAAACATTTAGATGTAGGGCTTATAATATTTGTTATCTCAAGTTCGGCCTTTTGGTAAGTAATATCTACTTCGTCGTTACCAGGGCATCCTATTTCGTTGGTTACAGTAACAGCATAATTTCCGGTTTTGTTAACCATAATATATGGTTCTGTTGAACCTGTATTCCACGAGTAAGTAGACCACGAACCACACTCAAGTTTATACGGATCGTATATAGTTAAGCTGTTTGGTAGGTTAACAGAAGGATATCCAGTAGTTTTTATTGTTGTTTCTAATTTATTATTCTCTAAAATAATATCGTCGTCGAACTGTAATATTGCTTTAATATTATAATCGTTGATGTTTGATAAATTTATTGTGCTGCTAAATTTATAGTCAAACGAATCGCCTGGATTTATATCGGAAGGTCTTGTAACAAGGTCGCTTAAATATTCAACGTCGTTAATCAGAAGCTTAAAAGTAAGATTAGTACCTGCTTTAATAATATCGTCGCCAGTGTTTTTAACAGTAACAATAACATCTTCGGCGGCTGTGTTTTCGCATTTCGATATTGGCGACACCATTTGTGTAATAGCCAAATCGGGAGTTATCATTTTAATGTGAACTTCGTCGGAGTTAGAGCAACCATTTTCATTTGTTACAGTAACGCTGTAATTTCCAGTTTTTGTAATTGTTATTGATCGGGTTGTTTCGCCTGTGCTCCATAGGTACGAAACAAAGTCGCCAGCATCGATAGTAAATTTAGCTGTTTTAATTTCTCTATCGTCGCCCAACGATATTTCTGGAAAACCGAATGTGTTTATATTTTCGGTTGTAATGTTGTTACTATTATCGTAGTCGGTTGTAAGTTTTGTCTCAACAGAAATAGAGTACTCTTTAATGGCCGATAAATCGACAGGTGTAAGTAGTGTAAATTGTTGTTTGCCGTTTGATAATAAATCGGTTTCTAATTTTATCTGTTCGGTAGTAATAGTACCGTCGATATTAACATCGATGTCAACAATTTTTCCGGCTAGTAATTTTGAGTTTCCTTTGTTCTCAATTTCAATAATAATAGGTTCGTTATTGGCATGCGAACAGTTGCTTTTTGGCGATAATATTGAAGGAATTAAGTCGACAGTTAAGAACTCAATTTCGATATTTGCTGTCGATGAGCAAATGTTATTGTCGGTTAAAACAACGCTATATTGGCCAGTTTTAGAGGCTGTATAAGTTTGGTTTGTCGATCCATCTTGCCATAAGTACGACTGATGAACACCTGGATCTAATATATAAGGAAAGTTATCGGTAACAATTTTATCGGAACCAAAGTTGGCTGTTGGATACCCAAAAATAATAACATCTTCTGTTTTTGTGTCGTTTTGTGGCTTATTGTCAACCTTGTCTTTTAGTTTTGTTGTTATCGATAATGTTGATAAGTTGTCTTCAATAAATACCGAATTATTTGAAGTATGACTTATTTTTTGGTTAGGAAGCAAATCTTCTTGCAGCACAATTTCTTCTTGAGCAAGAGGGTTACCTTTAAAATTGTAATCAATGGTAATTGTTTTTCCTTTTTCGATATTAACCGATCCGCTATTTAATATTTCAACAGCAATATTTTCGGGAGTTGTTTTCTCGCATTTACTAGCAGGAGCAATAATGTTGCCTGGCTTTATGTCTGAATAAATTAGGTTAACATAAACCGAATCTTTAGTAGGGCAGTTGTTATTATCGAAAACAGTAATATAGTGCCAACCAATCTGATCGGTGTTAATAACTTGTGTATTTCCTCCTGGCACCCACTGATAGGCTGTCCATCCTGCTCGTGCATCTAATGTTGTAGTAGTTCCGGCAATAGTAATTTTTTCAACTCCAAATTCGTAAGGAGTATAACCAAAGGCTTTAAAATTGTGGTCGTAAGCATCGTTTGATGAGTCTTCGTCTCTGAATTTTGCTTTTGCCATAAAACCAAGATATTTGTCGGCCGGATCGGTCGATAAATCTAATGTTTTAACAAATGTGTATTGTAAAGTTTGGGTAGGCTCAAGATTTTCGGTAAGTGTAATTGTTTCGTAATAGTAGTCGGCAGTTGTAGCTGTTTTTACTCCAACAGTTATTTCTTCGCCCGATAATAATTTTTCGTTACCAAGATTTGCTATTTCAATTACAATTTGTTCGTTTTTCGAGAATCCGCACGACGTAACAGGCGAAATAACTTTACTAAAACCTATATCTCTTTTTAAGTCGGTAATGGTTATTTCGTCGCTAATAGAGCATCCGTTTCTTGTAGCAGTAACTTTGTATGTTCCTCCGCTTGGTACTTTAAACGATTTACCAGTAATTGCAGTATTATCGTTCCAAAAATATGTTTGGTCGGCAGGTAGGTTGTTGCCAACAGTTAGAGTAACAGTATCGGGTAGGGCGGTGCTAAAATCGTCGCCTAGGTTTACTACTGGTTTAGCAATAGTAATATTTTTTTCTATTGAATTGGTGTTTGGTGTATTGTAAAAGCTAATGTCTGGATTACTGTTTGCTATTACTTTAATATTGTACTGGCCATCGGCTGAAAAGTCGACTTTTTTAGAAAAAGTAAACGAATTTTCTTGATTTACTGCTAAAGGTGTTTCAAGAGTATATTCTTCGGTTGAAATATTTGTGTTGTTTACTTCAAGCGAGAAATTAAAAACATGACCTGCTTTTATCTCTTGAATCCAATTGTTAATAAAACTAATAGTTATGTTTTCGTTGTCGGATAGATTACATTGCGAGTTAGCTTCCGATATTTGTTTTAACTCTATTGTTTTTGGAGCTTCGAATACTTTAAAATCGTCAATAGAAAAGCCTTCTAAACCATTTGGATTTTTAATACTTTTAAATGTAATACGAAATTTTACACAATCGATGTTAATAACTTCGGCAGGCAAGAAATGTCTTACGGTAATATAGTCCTCAGTTTGACCTGCAAAACCATCGCAATTTATGATATCTAAATAATTGCCAGAATACCAATTCCAATAGTTGTCGTATACTTCGGAATTTTGCATTGCAACCCATGTTTTTGCATTATCAATAGAGTATGAAAGTGTTAATGCAGCTTCTTCTTTTAATGTTTGTTTCCAGATTTTAAATTCAATGGTTGGTTTTTGTAAGCCAGTAAGATTAAAGCAAGGCGATTCGATACTCTCTTCTGTTATTTCGGAAGGGTACGCTCCAGCAGGATTTGTTATTAAAGCATTGGCTCCGGTGGCTGCTTTGTTAATTTTGTATCCTAGCGGAATAGCCTTTAACCAAAGCGGATTATCTTCTTTTGTTAACCAAAAGCAGGTTGCCTCTTCAAAAGAATTAGAATATGGAGGAGTTATTGTTGGTTGTATTAAAAGTCTTTTTGAGTAAGTGTTGTTTGTTAAATCTTGATCGCCATCGAAAATAATCTCAGCGGTTATTTTATCATACAAAAATGGTGTCGACAAATCTATTTTTGTTTTTAGTTCAATTATGGTTGTTTCTAATGGTAGAATTTCTCTACCAATTTGCTCTTCAATAAAATTTACACCATCTAACGAGAATTTGATTTTTGCATCAACAGGCGATTTAACAGCTGCAAAGTTTTTAATCTCTATCTGTATAAGCTCGTCTTTTGTATTATTACAGCCAGAAATAGGATTTTTTATTGACAATATTCCAAGATCTTTTATAAGATATTCGCCAGTGAAAGCAAAATCGTCGATATTCCATCCCGAAAACTCTTCGCGGGTAGGACCAACAGTAAACCTAACTTTAATATCGGCTTTTTTGTCGGCAACTTTCGAAATGTCTAAATCCTCATAGCGCCATTTATCGTCTGATTCGGCATCGCCACTGTACCATACTGTTTGCCATTTTGTTCCTTTGTCGGTGCTAATATCAATAGTTGCAGTATCTCTTTGTCCAATATTTGTGTGTCGGTAATAGTTTATATGAACATTTTTATAATATGTTAAATCAACAATTGGCGATTCGGCAACGTAACCATTTCGTGGTAAACCAG